>CABULU010000040.1 GCA_902492505.1 uncultured Eubacteriales bacterium | reverse complement strand
CTTAATGCCGCTAACGTACCGCAGTGGCTTGACGGTCTTATACTTGACGGTATAGTTGCAGGTGTCGGTGCCGTGCTTGGATTTATACCGCAGATGTTTGTGCTGTTTCTTCTGCTTGCGTTTTTGGAAGCGTGCGGATATATGTCGCGAATTGCTTTTGTTATGGATCGTATTTTCAGAAAATTCGGTTTATCAGGCAAATCGTTTATCCCCATGCTTATAGGGACCGGCTGCGGGGTGCCCGGAATTATGGCTTCACGAACGATAGAAAATGTACGTGACCGTCGTATGACGATTATCACAACGACATTTATTCCGTGCGGTGCAAAGCTTCCTATTATTGCACTTATTGCTTCGGCTTTGTTTAACGGCGCGTGGTGGGTTGCACCGTCTGCGTATTTTGTAGGTGTTGCAGCTATAGTAATATCGGGTATTATGTTGAAAAAAACAAGGCTGTTTGCCGGCGAGCCCGCCCCGTTTGTTCTTGAACTTCCTGCATATCATATGCCGACAGTTAAAAATTTACTGCGTTCAATGTGGGAACGCGGTTGGTCTTTTATTAAAAAAGCCGGAACTGTAATTTTGCTTGCTTCGATTATTGTTTGGGCGGGCTCTGTATTCGGAGTATCAAACGGCAGATTCATGTTTGATTCCGATATGCCGCTTGAAAACAGTGTTCTCGGTATGATAGGAGGAGCAATAAGCTGGATTTTTGCACCTCTCGGTTTTGGTAATATAAAAGCGGCTATCGCATCTATTATGGGCTTGCTCGCTAAAGAAGAAATTGTCGGTGTGTTCGGCGTGCTTGATTTTGAGGGAATGACAAAGTTATCTGCTTATGCGTTTCTTGTATTTAATCTTCTGTGCGCACCCTGCTTTGCTGCAATCGGGGCCATCAAAAGAGAAATGAATAGTGCAAAGTGGATGTGGTTTGCGATATGTTATCAAAGTGTATTTGCATATGCTGTCTCGCTTATGATTTATCAATTTGGTTCTGCTTTAACTGGTAGTATTCATCCGGTAGGGCTTGTATTCGCTGTTGCGGTACTTGTGTTTATTATGTATATGTTGTTTCGTCCGTATAATAAGAAAGGAAGTGCTGTTTAATGGTATGGCTTTCGCAAAATATAGGAACAATTATAGTATGCTTGCTGCTTATCGGGATTATATCGGCAATTACAGTAAGCCTTGTAAAGAAGAAACGTCGAGGCGGTTCTTCTTGCGGCTGCGGTTGCAGCGGATGTACGATGAGCGATTTCTGTAACAAGGGAAGGCAATAAAATAAAGCCTGACGTTTTATTCGTCAGGCATTTTTATTCTGATAGCTCAAGCCAGCGTTCTGTTAAAACGTCAAGCTTGTGCTTTTTTAACTCAAGGTCGCTGCAGGCTGATGTAAGCGTTTCGTAATTGCTTGAGTTTTCGGATATGATTTTTTCCAATTGTGAAATACATTTTTCCAATTCAGCTATTTCTTTTTCACAATTTGATATTTCCGTTCTTTTTTTTGCATCATTAATTCGGTCTTTTTTAGACTTGTAACTATTTTGAGAGACTTTTTCTTTAATTTGAGATTCATTATTTACACTTAAAATACCGCTGCTTAAAAATTCATCGAATTTTCCGTTAAATACTGTTACTTTATCTTTTGCAATATAAATAATTTTATCCGGGATTTTATTCAAAAGGTACCTGTCGTGCGATATTATAAGTTCAGTACCGGGAAATTCCATCAGGGCGCTTTCAAGCTTTTCTTTACTCATCATATCAAGATGATTTGTAGGCTCATCCATGAGAAGTGTGTTGTTGTCCTGCAATGTCATAATTGCCAACTGGAGGCGGGCGGATTCTCCTCCTGATATATCGGCTGTCTTTTTATAAATATCGTCTGATGTAAAAAGCAGAGAAGCAAGATGAGAGCGTATTTCATGTTCCGTCATGGCGGGATGCATATCCCAAAGTTCATCGCGTACAGTTTTATCTGGATTTTTATATTCGTGATTTTGTTCGTATAAGCCGATGCTTACATCTTTTCCCCATAAAAATTTACCCGTATAGTCTTTATGACTGCCGACAAGTACTTTAAACAGAGTTGATTTGCCTGCGCCGTTGTCGCCGATAACGGCGATTTTTTCTCCGGCTTTGATATCAGCGCAGAGATCGGAAAACAGAAGCATGCCTCCGGCGCTTACTGATAAATTATTTAACTTTAAAACGTCAAACCAGCTTTTTTTATTAAATTTAAATTTAATATTAATCTGTTTATTGTATTCTCGCGGCTTGTCAATTCTTTCTATGCGGTCAAGTTCTTTTTGCCTGCTTTTTGCCATTTTGGAAGTTGAAGCTCGGACAATGTTTTTGGATATATAATCTTCAAGCTTGTTTATGTAATCGTTTTGCTCTTTGTATGCTTTTTCAACCAGCTCAAGATTTTTTGCCTTTGTTTTTTTGTAGGATGAATAGCTTTCCCTGTATACGTTTAGTTTTCCGTATTCAATTTCCCAAATTTCCGTGCATACTTTATCTAAATAGTATCGGTCATGTGTTACGCTGATTACTGCACCGCCGTAGTTTTTTAGATACTCTTCAAGCCATGCGCAGGTCTTAAAGTCAAGGTGGTTTGAAGGCTCGTCCAAAAGCAATACATTTGCGTCACAGAGCAGTAGTTTGGAAATGGCAAGCCTTGTTTTTTCACCTCCGCTGAGGGTTGAGATGCTCTGAGATTTTTGCTTTTCCGTAAATCCCATTCCGTTTAAAACATAGTTTATTTTGACATCGATATTATATGCGTCTCGCGCACTGATATATTTTGTAAGCCTGTCATATTCATTTTTACCGTCGCTTGAACTGAGATCAAGTTTGTTTAGCTGTTCAATCGCCTGTATCTCTTTTTCAAAAACATTAAGCATCTCGTCAAAAACGGTGGCACAGCTTTCAAAAACAAGATTTTGTGTAAGGTAGCCAAGCTTTACATTTGGATTTATATAAATTGTTCCGCTATCGGGTGTTTCAACGCCGGAAATCAGCTTTAAAAGCGTAGTTTTCCCGGCGCCGTTTGCACCTATTATTCCGATTCTTGATTTATTGTCGATAATTCCCGATATTTTGTTAAGTATAATATCGGAACCGTAATATTTTACAAGATTATTAAAATTAATTATCATTGCTGTATTTCCCGCATAATTGTTTTAATTCTTTTATGGCGTCTGCAAGTCCGCCTATTTTATCAATGAGTCCTTCTTTAACCGCCTGAACACCGTCAAGAGTGGAACCGACATCTGTTACAAGCTCTCCTATATTAGATAGAAGTTCGTTGAAGCGTTTTTCCGTAATTTTTGAATTGTTTACAATAAAATTTGTTATTCGTTGCTGCATGCGTTCAAAGTTATTAAAGCTTTGAGGTACTCCTATGATTACTCCGTTTGTGCGAACTGGATGAATTGTCATTGTTGCGCTGGGTACAATAAAGGATACATCGCTTGCTACTGCGAGCGGAACGCCTATTGAATGTCCACCTCCAAGTACTATTGATACAGTAGGCTTGCTCATAGAGGCTATCATTTCGGCTATGGCAAGACCGGCTTCAACATCCCCGCCAACGGTGTTAATCAGTATTAGGAGACCCGTAACATTAGGATTTTCCTCGATTGCTACAAGCGCAGGAAGCAAATGTTCGTATTTTGTGGTTTTGCTTTGATCGTTCAAAATAAAATGGCCTTCTATCTGACCGATAACAGAAATGACTTCAATTCCGCTGTCGGCTTTAACAGCCCCCATTTCCTTTATTGTATTAAACTGAATTTCTTCTTCGCTGCTTCTTGAGTTATTTTCATTATTGTTTTGCATTAACATTACCTCTTTTCTAAATTTAGTATGTTAATACAAAACGTTAGTATTCTTAAATATTCTCTCCTGCAAGTTCAAAAATTTTCAGACAATCATCAACAGTTGTTGCGCCGGTGCTCATTCTTTTGAGCTTAGATGCGTTATTTATGCCTTTAAGATAATATAGAAGATGTTTTCTAAACTCGCGCACTGCCGAAAATTCGCCTTTGTTTTCTACTGCGTACATCAAATGTTCTTTGGCAGCGCTTAGAATATTCACAGTAGGTAAAGATATATTAAACAGCTCTTTTTTTATTTTATTAAATATAAAAGGATTTCCGAGTGCGGCGCGACCTATCATTATGCCGTATGCGCCGGTATAATCGAGCATATGCTTTGCCGATACTGAGTCCGTTATGTCACCGTTTGCTATTACGGGAATGTTTACGCTCGACACTACATCTTTTATTATTTCGATATCTGATTTCCCGGAGTAGAACTGACTTCTTGTTCTGCCGTGTACGGTAATAAAATCTGCTCCGGCACTCTGACACATTTTTGAAAATTCAACCGCGTTTATATGATCGCTGTCAATTCCGCTGCGAAACTTAACGCTTACTGGAAAATCTGATGTCTGCTTTACACTTGTAATTATTTTATATGCTTTTTCCATGTCCTTCATCAGTGCACATCCATCGCCGTTTTGAAATATTTTTGGCGCAGGGCATCCCATATTAATATCAATAGCGGCAGGTAGGCAGTGTAAGTTTATATATTCCGCCGCGTTTTTCATGCATTCGATGTCGCTGCCGAAAATTTGTATAATTATCGGCTTTTCCTCTGCCGTATAATTCATAAGCGCACTTGTCTTTTTATCGCGGTAATAAATGCCCTTAGAGCTTATCATTTCGCTTACGGTTACATCCGCACCGTATTTTTTACATATTCTGCGAAAGGCGCTGTCCGTAATACCCGCCATAGGGGCAAGCAAAATTGAATTTTTACTAAAAGGTATATTTTTCATGTTTATTCCTTATAAAATAATATAATAATTTTATCATACACGAGAAAAAATGTAAATGCAAAATTTTTAAAAAAAAGGTATTGACAATTTTTGTTTTATAGTGTATCATATAACACGTTGACGGCACCAATCATTAGGCTGACAATTGCCGTGCATGTTAACGGCTGGTACAGATGGCGGCATAGCTCAGTTGGCTAGAGCATTCGGTTCATACCCGAAGTGTCGTTGGTTCAAATCCGACTGCCGCTACCATCAGGCCTGTTGGTCAAGCGGTTAAGACACCGCCCTTTCACGGCGGTAACACGGGTTCGATTCCCGTACAGGTCACCATATGGAAGTTTAGCTCAGCTGGGAGAGCATCTGCCTTACAAGCAGAGGGTCAGCGGTTCGAGCCCGTTAACTTCCACCAAATCGGAGCAAATTTTTTGCTCCGATTTTATTTTCTGTTAATCAGCAATAAAGACCCGGATTAATTATAATGTCCGGGTCTTTTTATCATTTAAAATTAAAATAGTTTTTTGCGTTTTGATAGCAGATACCTGTAATTATTTTTTTAAGCATTTTTTCATCTTGTGGATATTCTCCCTCGTCTACCCAGTTACCGATTACATTGCATAAAATTCTTCTGAAATATTCGTGTCGCGGATATGAAATAAGGCTTCGTGAATCTGTAAGCATGCCTATAAAGGTGCCGAGTATACCGAGATTTCCGAGTGCCTTAAGCTGGCTTTCTATACCGTCGCGCTGATCATTGAACCACCAGCCGGAACCGAACTGTATTTTTCCGAAATAAGGAGCGCTTTGGAAGCTTCCGCACATTGCTGCCAGTACGTAATTGTCCTTGGGATTAAGGTTATAAAGTATCGTCTTTGGCAGATATCCTTCGCTTTCAAATAAATTTAAAAGCATTGCCAGAGGCTGTGCAATATTTATGTCATTGATTGAATCAAATCCGCTGTCCGGGCCGAGCTTTTTAAACATAGACGTATTGTTGTTTCTCAGTGCTCCCATGTGCAGCTGCATGGTCCAGCCCAGTTTACTGTATTCCATTGCACAGTGACTCAGTACGGCGGTTCTGTATATATCACACTCATGCTCGTTTATATCATTGCCATTCATTACTTTTTCGAATACTGCGTTTGCATCTCCCTTGGAAAACGGAACCGAGCCTAAGCCATGGTCTGCAAGGCGGCAACCGGCGTTGTTGAAATATTCAATACGTCTTGTAATTGTTTTTAGCAAATCGGAATATGAGGTTATTTTATAATTGTTGATAAAAGCGCGGTATTCAGGATTTTTTATTTCTACTAAAACGTCAGGGCGAAAAGCAGGAAGCACTTTACATTCATTAAAATTTAGGGATAAATATTGATGATATTTAAGGTCATCCATGGGTGAGTCGGTTGTACATACCACCTCTACATTCGAACGAGCAATCAGTTTTTGAGGCTTAAACTCATTTGTTGATAGCAACTCATTACATTTATCGTATATATCGTCCGCAGTATCTTCACAAAGAGGCGTTTCTATTCCGAAATACCGTGAAAGCTCCAAATGCGTCCAGTGGTAAAGCGGATTGCCTATTGCATATGAAACTGTTTTTGCCCACATACGAAATTTTTCTCTGTCATCGGCGTCACCCGTTATATATTTTTCATCAATACCGAGTGAGCGCATAGCTCTCCATTTATAATGGTCCTGACCGAGCATAAGCTCTGTAATTCCGGAAAAATTTCTGTTTTCCGCTATTTGCTTTGGATTAAGATGACAATGATAATCGATGACAGGAAGATTTTCAGCATATTCAAAGAAAAGATGTTTTGAAGTTTTGCTTTTCAGCATGAAATCTTTATCTAAAAATGACATGTTTTTCAGCTCCGTTATATAATTTTTGCAAATTATATCAGACAAAACGGATTTTTACAATGAGATTTAACGCGTTTTGACAAAGCTGAATATATCTGCAATCATAAACGCGCTTAATGCAATGCAAAAAACGGTTTTAAGTGCCGTGTCATTTGCATTGTCGCTTAAAAGAAGCAGAGGATTGAGATATCTTATACAAAGAGCGGCGACAGTTCCCCATATAGCTGTAAAGCCGAGACAGATATACCCGCCAAGATTGAATTTCTGCTCTGTATAATCCCACATCTTGCGGTTTAGCAGCTTATCGAAAATGATACCGGTAATGAGCTCAAAAGCAGTACACACTGCTGCGCATAATAGTATCGTCAAAAAAAGATTGTTCAGTATATTGAATGTGAGCAACGTGCAAACTGCCATAGAAAATCCATACAGCGGGCAGTATGCTCCGTTAAGAATTCCTCGTTTATGATATCTGCCGGTTTTGGCAAAAAAGAAAATCACTTCTACAATCCAGCCAAGTACGGAATATATACAAAATAAATACGTCAGATTAAGCAATTTATAAACCCTGCCTTTTTAATTATAACTCTCTGAATATTTTTAACAGCAAAGCTAAAAATATTAAAAAACGAAAGGCATGATTTTATGGCGATTGATAAATCTAACTATAACGAATACGTAAAAAAGAAAACGCCGAATTCTCCTATATTAAAGGATTGCATTAAAGCTTTTTTAATCGGAGGGCTTATCTGTATCATCGGTCAGGGAATTACAGATATTGCTGTCATGCTGGGCGCCGGAACATCTGATGTTAAAATGATAACTCCGATAGTTCTTGTATTTCTCGGTTCATTTTTTACCGGCATCGGTGTGTATGATAAGCTTGGCAAGCACGCAGGCGGCGGAAGTATAATACCTATAACCGGATTTGCAAATTCTATTGTATCATCCGCAATGGAATTTAAAAAGGAAGGTTATGTAATGGGCGTGGGAGCAAAGATGTTTACGATTGCAGGTCCAGTAATTGTATACGGCGTTATTGCATCCATGGTATATGGTTTAATTTACTGGCTTGTAAATATAGTATTTTGAGGTAGATATGGCAAAAAAAATCGGCAGGAGAACTTTGGAATTCTCCGAAAAAATTAAAGTTGCAAGCTATGGAAACATAGTGGGTAAATTTGAGGGAGAAGGTCCCTTGAGCAAGTATTTTGATATGATTGTAAACGACGAGTATTTTGGTGAAAAGACATACGAGAAAGCAGAAACCAAAATGCAAAAAACCGCACTTAACAGTGCGTTGCAAAAAGGTATTTTAAAGATTACCGATCTTGACCTTATAGCGTCAGGAGACCTTTTAAATCAGTGTATAAGCTCCAGCTACAGTGTACGAGACAATGATGTGCCATTTATTGGACTGTTCGGTGCCTGTTCTACCATGGCGCTTTCTACGATTGTTGCTTCTCTTTCTGTTGAGTGCGGATATTCGCGGTATGCCGCCGGGGTTACGTCATCTCATTTTTGCAGTGCGGAGCGTCAGTTCAGACAGCCTCTTGAATACGGCGGACAGCGCACTCCGAGTGCACAGCGCACGGTTACTGCCGGAGCTGCTGTGATTGTAGGGGGAGAAAAGGGAAGTATTAGCGTAAATCGCATAACGCTTGGCAGCGTTATAGATTTTCTTGTGACAGATGCTAACAATATGGGTGCTGCAATGGCGCCTGCGGCAGCAGATACACTGTCACACTACTTTGAAGATACAAGTACTGTTCCCGATGATTATGATATGATATTAAGCGGAGACCTTGGTTCTGTCGGAGCGTCGATACTGAAAGATATGTTAAAGGAAAAAGGGTTTGAGCTTAAAAACAATTATAACGACTGCGGGCTGATGATTTTTGATAATGAAAAACAGGATACTCATGCGGGCGGATCGGGCTGCGGCTGCAGCGGAGCTGTTCTCACCGGCTATGTTCTGCCGAAACTTGCATCAAGAGAGTTGAAAAACGTGTTGTTTATGTCGACGGGTGCGCTTATGAGTCCTACCGCGTCACAGCAGGGAGAGAGCATCCCGGCTGTTGCGCATCTTGTTAATTTTGTAGCAGAATAGGCGGGAAATTGGATGGATTATGTATATGCTTTTTTAATCGGCGGTGCGATATGCGTTATCGCGCAGATACTAATAGATAAAACTAAGCTGACACCTGCAAAAATTGTGGTTCTGTTTGTTACAATGGGTGTCGTTTTGACTGCAATAGGTGTGTATGAGCCTCTTGTAAAGCTTGCAGGTGCAGGCGCGACTGTTCCCATTACGGGATTTGGGTATGCACTTGCCAAGGGTGTTGAGGCAGGCGTCAGAGAATTCGGATGGCTTGGTATATTTACAGGAGGACTTACGGCTTCGGCGGGAGGCGTTGCTGCGGCTGTTTTCTTTGGCTATTTGTTCTCTGTTATATCAAATCCGAAAATGAAATAAATAAAATAAGACCGGATATATTATCCGGTCTTATTTTTTTGTTATATTATTTCAGTCTGCGTCTTCTTATTATCAGAAATGCCGCTGCAATGAATATACCGGGTATTGCTATTACAAGAAGCACAAACATAATGCTTGCGCTGCCGCTGCTTACTGCGACACTGGTCGGAAGCAGATTTTTAGGATGAAGTGCGATGCCGCTTTCTTTGCTGCACAGCCATGCTATTGAATTTATAAATAAGTCATAGTTGGCGCCGGCGACAGATTTATTGACACTGCTGTCAAGAAATTCCGTTGTTGAAAACATTATGAGTCTGCCCTCATCATCTTCGTTTCCTGTAACGGCAACACCAAAGCTAAACGGACCTTCAATATCATCATCGGTTTTGCTTAAATTATCACTGTTTATATCTATTTTTGAATATGAGGTTTCGCTCGGTGCAATCAGCTGTTCGATGTTCAGCGATGTATCGGCGTCATTTTTTGTTTTTATTCCGAGTGCCAGGGGAAACAGTAAATGCAGGTTTTCCGAAATCAGCGGGTCTGTTATTTCATGCGGGATAATTGTAGGATAAATAAAATACGGGTATGACGATACATGATTTTTACTGTCTTCTTCAAACACTATTCCGTCGGCAATTTCCAGTCCGAAATTGCCAAGCAGCTTATCAAAAACAGGAGTATCTTCGGTATTGTAATCTGCTGTAATAACAAGTTTGCCTCCGTTATTCTCATACTCTGTCAGCATGGCAAGCTCTTTATCTGTTATATCTCGTTTTGGTGAAAGAAGCATGATGCAGTCCGCATCTTCTGGAACGGAAGTGAGACCGTTAAGACTAAGTGTTTCTAAATCAAAATTCTGCTTTAGTATTTCCTTTTGAAGTTCATCGGATAATGTGTATTCTGAGTGTCCTTCCAGCGTGTATATCTTAGGTAATATATCGCTGGTTACGTAATCAATTGCAGATGTAAGCTCGGTCTCTCCGTTAAATATATCATAATATCCGTAGTAGGCATACTCATCGCTGGACGCTGTGTATATCTCGTAAAAATCAATAACTCTGTATCTCCTATCACCTGAAACTATTATACTGTTGTCCGACGGTTCTTCGTCTGTAAAGTCCTGATAGAAATTTGGGTATAATGAAGTGTCTATTACGGATACTGACAGCTTATCGGAAAAAGACGCATATTTTAGCAATAGTTCGGATATGTTCTCGTCTTCTATTCCTCCGGTGCATAGGTGATAAATAGAGATATCCTCCGAAAGAGTATGGAGTATATCCTCTGTTTGTTTGGAAATGGTAAAAAGACCTTGACCGGTAGTATCAAATCTCATATATTTTGCGGGTATTAAAGACGATAATATATTAATTAAGATTACAATAATCACGGCGAGAGCCGTAAAAAAAGCAAAGCGGGTGCCTTTTTTGAAAATTTTCGTTTTGAATTTTGATGTAAAGCGTGATGAACTCACGGTCAGCTCCACCTCCTTTTTTCTACCGTTTGGACAGTGGTAAAGCAAAAAAGCGCACACACTGACAGATAATATATAACGGACGATAAATCAAATATTCCCGTTACAAAGTAGCTGAGCCTGTCAAAAAGCGAGAGAGAATTAAACACCTTTTGTACTGCGCCTTCAAAAAGTGCCGGGAAAAAAAGGTATACTGCAGTCAGCACAAGTAGGAGGAAAGTACCGGTCATTATGGCAAAGACCGAATTCTTTGTAATGTATCCTACAAATGCTGCTATAAGTAATGTAATGACAAAAAAAACCAACAGCGAGGTAATCGCGGCGGTTGACATTCCGTTTGCTATTATTGAGGAAAGATAGCTTATAAACAGTACAGCAAATGTAGATATTGCAGCAACTGTCGGGTTGTCGGTGAGTGAAGAAACAAACATTCCCACTGCTATTAGGGCTGCACCCATAAGAAAAAAGCCAAAAATGGTTGAATAGCAGGTCAGCGTTGATATTGTGCCGAACATCATAAGCAAAAGAGGATATAGGCAGATGACAGTTGTGGGGATGAGCAGCACAGTAAGCTGTGCAAAATATTTTCCAAAAACTATTGCTGTACCGCTAAGAGGAAGTGAATACAGCAGTATATCCGTTTTTTGCCGGCGTTCTTCAGAAATTGTTTTCATTGTCAGGATAGGAACAGCTATCAGATATATAAAATTCAGATTAAAAAGTATATATTCAAACTCCGGACTTTGATTTAAATAATTTATATACCACGAATATACCCCGGTTGTTAATAACATAAATGCCGTAAAAATATATCCCGTGTACGAGGCGAAGTAGCTTTTCAGCTCGCGTTTATATACTGATAACATTATTTTCCTCCGTACTTTTTTTATTGTCGGAGGTCAGTTCAATAAACATTTCCTCCAAAGAAGGCTTTTTTATATTCATTTCTATAATTGCGGTTTTGTTTTCTGCTGCCGCAAAAAATATATTTTCGCGTATATCATTTAATGCCGTTATTTCAAGTGATATACAATTGTCAGAACTATATGAAGTTATATTAACGGAATTGACGCCGTCAATGTTTGATACTAATTTTAGCAGATTGCTTTCATCTGTTGATTTAAAAACCGCATTTATTTTTATGTCTTCTCCCAAGCTGTGTCTGAGCTCATCAACAGAGCCGGACGCGACGATTTCACCGGATGAAATGATAAGCAGCTTATCGCATATATTTGATACTTCTGAAAGTATATGACTGGATAATATTACTGTGTGTTCCTTTCCGAGTGTACGTATCAATTCCCGTATTTCTATCATCTGATTTGGGTCAAGTCCCACGGTAGGTTCGTCAAGAATGATGTATTCCGGCTGACCTATAAGTGCCTGAGCAATACCTACACGCTGACGATAGCCTTTTGACAGATTGCATATAAGTCTGTCTTTCACGGAATCAATGCCCGCAGAGTCAATTGCGCGCTGAATTTCTTTGTCTCTTTCTGTACGCTTTACGCCTTTAGCACCCGAAACAAAGCATAGGTATTCCCGCGGCGTCATTTCAGTGTACAGCGGCGGAGTTTCAGGTAAATATCCAATCAGCTTTTTGGCTTTGACAGGCTCTGAGAAAATATCATGACCGTTGATCAACACATTTCCGTTTGTGGCAGACAGACATCCGCTCATGATATTCATCGTGGTTGATTTCCCGGCTCCGTTCGGACCGAGAAAACCGTATATTTTTCCCTGTTCAAAACAAAAGCTTATATTATTTACGGCTGTTTTTTTGTCGTAGCATTTGGTTAGACTTTTTAGTTCTATCATTGGCGTACCTCCGTTTCGCTGTTAAATGTTATGCCAAAAATATGAACTTGGCATTAACATGATATAAATAATAGCAAAACTTACATGTCATAAAGTATCAAAATAGGACAGCAGGACCATGGATGAAAAAGACTGCAGTTTTTCTTTTGAGATTTACCCCATGCCTCAAAAGTAGTGGTTGCTCCCTCGGAAAGCATGTTCAGCCATGCTTTCTTATCAAGTATCAGATTTAAGACAAGCTCTCGCTCACCTGAGTTTTTCAGTGCCTGTAGAACAAAAAAAGAAAAGTAAGTGCCGCATTTGGTAATACCTTTATTTTTAGTTAGTCTGACAATATTATTTTTTATTTTATCATTAATTCCTATGTTAAACAGCAGCGGCAAGATATTTGCGTGCAGACTTGTATGTTTGGTGTGGGGGCAGTCTGTGAAAAGACCTAATTTGCTGTCAAAAAATGTATTTACATATGATTTTTCATATTTTGAAATATCTATTGTTCTCTGTGAGAGAATTAGTTTAATTTTATTAACACATTTGAGCATTCCGATATAAAATGCATTGATTACATTATGAACTCCGTCTGATACTGGCTTTGACAGTACAAAGTCGTATCCGTCTCTGAGATTTTCGGGCCAGTCAACAAGATTCCACTTGTCATATACGTTTTGAATAAGACCGTCACTGCGTTCATACTGCTTAAAATATTCTGTAAACCCGTCAAGTACCGGCATAAGCTTTTTCAGCAGCTCGGCGTCATGGCTGAGATTATAATACCAAAGTATCGCCATGGGAAATATAAGGGAATAATCAGCTATCTCCTGCATGAACGAACTCGGCGCAACTGCCATTAGTCCTTTACATATGATATTTGTCTGTGCGAAATCAACAAGCGATTTTTTTAGCATATCGCAGTTGCCTGTCAGTATAGCCTGTGCAACGGCACTTATACATACATCTCCTAAATATTGACCTTTTTCTCGTGTGGGACAGTCAATAAAGCATTCCTGTGTACCGTATTTTACGGTGTTTTCACACAGCTTCCAGATTTTTTGTATATCGCTGTTTTCAATAGGGCAGGAAAGCGCTGCTTTAAAAGGATAGTGGCGCACCTGCACAAAAATATCATTTTTACCCGTTACACCTTTACCGCATATTATCTGCGCGTATCTGAAACCTTTATAGTCAAAGGCTGTTAATTTGTCGTCGTTTCCGGAAAGTATCCATTTATCTTCATAATGGCATCCGCATCTTGTGTCATACATTATATTGCCGTCATCACACATTTCTTCGGCATATCTCACATATACAACCTCTCCCTTTTTGCCCTTTGCATGTATGCTGAGGTATCCTACTATTTCCTGTCCGACATCTATAAGCCAGCCATCATCTGTTTTTGTTATTTTTTTTGGCTTTATTTTATAGTAGTCGAGTGTTTTTGTCTGCTGCTTCACAAGACTGTAATCTGCATGTGAGTTTATTCGGCAGAATTCCCAGTCACTGTCATTGTAATCCGGCTGTTCAAATCCGTTTTCCGGCGCGCTCAAATCAATGCTTTCGCAAAAAAGAGTATCGTGGTGACGCACACATATCCTCTTGATGCCAAAACCTGTGTGTATGCGGCATTTAAAGCTCTCGTCGGAGTTAAGTACGCATTTGCCGCCTGAGGCTATGCTGCATATCATACCGTGGCGGTTGTCTCCGCTGATCCATACCCGGTTGATAAGCCCCTGATAATATGTGTGTACGGCTATTGTATTTTCACCGTTATGTACGTACTTTGTTATGTCGATTTCATTATAGTAATAATGCCACGGGTAGCCGGGGGCCGGACCTGAGCAGATAAAAGTGCCGTTTATATACAGTTTATAATAATCATCCGCGCTTATACTGATTATTGCTTTGTCAAGTGAATCAATATAAAATTTATTTCTGAAAAGGACATGTACGTTTATAAGCTTTCCGTCGTACATTTTTTTTTCATTTTTTACTTCTTTGTGAAAAACATTAAAAACCGATAAATTACACATCAGCCTATTTGTTATCCATTGAGCGTTTTTATCCATTGCTTACTCCTTTATATTTCGTGTTAGCATTATATCATATCGTTTAGATAAAATCTATAATTCATAAACTATTAATATTTTTGGAAATATTGCGCTTTATTTTTATAATAATATTATTTTGCATTCAATGTAAATTCTGTACATACTAAATTTAATTGAAAACGGAGGAGGATTTATGGAAAATATAAGAGGAAAAATAGCATATAAGGATAAAGTCCCCAAACGTGTAAAATACACATTTGCATTCGGAGCACTCGGCAAGGATTTGATTTACGGCATGATTGCGACGTTTTCAATGTTGTATTTTACCGATGTACTTAATATTTCTCCGTTATTTATCGGAGGAATGTTTTTTGCCGCAAAGCTGTGGGACGCATTTAATGATTTGTTTATGGGTATGATTATAGACAATACGCGCAGCCGCTGGGGAAAGTTTGTGCCGTGGCTTGTGTCCGGAACTTTACTGAATGCCGTTGTTTTTGTCGTAATGTTTACCGACTTCGGACTTTCCGGAACCGGATTGTTAATATTCGTAACCGTAATATATATTTTGTGGGGAATGACTTATACCGTAATGGACATTCCGTACTGGTCGATTATCCCAAATCTTACTTCTGATCCGCAGGAACGTGAAAAAATATCTGTTTTGCCGCGTATTTTTGCAAGCATAGGTAACTCTCTTATTATCGCGGGTTTCGGAGTAACCATTATAAGCGCACTTGGTGGGGGTCAGCTGGCTTATAACCGTTTTGCATGGATAATAGCTGTGGTCTTTGTTGTTACTGTTGCCGTTACTGTTATTAACCTGCCCAAAATACGTGTGTCTCCGAAAAACAAGGAAAAGGTTACCTTTAAGAGAATAATACGCATAATTTTTAAAAACGATCAGTTGAGATGGGCTGTGGCGTTCATTTTGCTTTATAATATAGGTCTTCAGCTTATTGCAGGCACGGCTGTATATTATTTCAGCTATGTTTGTAATAATGCTCATATGCTTACTCCGTTTATGATCAGTGCTTCTGTTGCGGAAGTTATCGGGCTCATCGTGTTCCCTAAAATAACTAAGTTTCTGTCTCGTAAAAAGGCGTTCTTTCTTTCCTGCTTTCTTCCGCTTTTAGGACTTACACTGTTACTCATTGTGGGTTTTGTAAATCCGCAAAATATTATTCTGACAGTTGCGGCCGGAATTATTCTTAAAGCAGGAACCGGGCTGGAGCTTGGCTGTGCAACGGTTTTTCTTGCTGATGTAGTCGATTACGGAGAATATAAGCTTGGAACACGTAATGAGGGTGTGGTATTCTCTTTGCAAACACTCATTGTTAAGCTTACGTCGGCGTTTACAGCGCTTGGAATCGGCGCTGCTCTTGACCTTACGGGATATATTCCCAATACCGTACAATCCATGCTCACTCAAAATTCAATACGTGTATTTATGTGTGTAATTCCTGCTGTCGGTATGTTATGTGCATATTTTGTTTATAGATATAAATATAAGCTAAACGATGAGTATATGAGAAAAGTCACGACCGCAATAAATGTTCAGGAAGATGGCAGACATGTAGAATAATTGATTGTTCTTTATTAAAGAACCGCAGACCTATAATATAGGTCTGCGGTTTTATATGGCGCGCCAGAAGGAATTCGAATCCCCGACCTTCCGCTTAGGAGGCGGACGCTCTATCCTGCTGAGCTACTGGCGCAAAAGAAAGCCTTATAATTCTATGCTATATTTACTGTTTTGTCAATATTATTTGTAAATTATTTGCTTTACATATGGCAATGATTGTGTTATAATTCAAGAGTAAATTTTGTCTTTGGAGGGCACGATGTATGAAATGTCCCTTTTGCGGGTGTGTAGAAAGCAAGGTTATTGACTCCCGTCCGACTGAGGACGGTGAAAAGATAAGGCGCAGGAGAGAGTGCATAGGATGCCAAAAGCGTTTTACCACGTTTGAGGCGATTGAAACCATACCGCTGTATGTTATAAAAAAAGACAGTACCCGTGAGCGTTTTTCTCGGGATAAAATACTCGGAGGTCTGATGCGTGCGTGCGAAAAACGCCCGGTATCTATTGAAAGCCTCGAAAAAATTGCCGATGATATTGAATCTACAATAGCAAATTCACTTGAAAAGGAAATTACAACCGTTTATATTGGCGAGCTTGTAATGGAACGGCTTAAAGAGCTGGATGATGTGGCATACGTTCGGTTTGCTTCTGTTCACAGGCAGTTTAAGGATATTCAATCTCTTTATGAAGAGGTATCTAAAATTATTAAAAAATAACAGGAGAAAATTATGACGGATTTATTTTACGATAAGTATGACGGTGAAATGTTTTTTGATATAGTTGATTTGGAAAAGGGCAGCGAACAGTACAGTTTTACAATAAAAGCTGAGTACGACGGGAAAATCGTCGGAGCTCGCGTTACTGTACCGGTGCTTATAAGACGCTCACTGTTTAAAACATATAAATTTATTAAAAATAATTCTCAGATTAAGTTTGCTTCCATAGGAGAAGAAAGCGATAATTTTATATGTATGCTTGAAACTCTTTTAAAGCCCGCGTATAAATCGTCGCGTCGTTTTTCCGAAGAACCGGATGCTATTGATTTTTCTGTCCTCAATCGTGAGATTTATGAGTTGGATAGTGATAAAATTTATCTGAAGCTGTTTAACGGCGAGGATCAATCCGACTTTGATGAGGATGAAAAAATTAATCTTGAAATGAATTTTACATTTAATTTTGGTAACAATCGAGCGTCATTAATAGAGGTTCGCGACGGATATAGTGCCGACCTTGTTGCTGTGCTTATGAAATAAATTATATATGAAAAAAGTAATAAAAAACATAGCATTTGGTGCAGTTATAGGAGCATCCATT
>CABULU010000039.1 GCA_902492505.1 uncultured Eubacteriales bacterium | reverse complement strand
TGGAACTTTTACGACGTTTGCTTGACGGCAAGATTAAGGCGATAGCTAAAAAGAATGTTGTACAAGCAAAGAAATTTTCTGAAATGCTTGAAGCCTCAGTAATTCAATATGAAAAACGTTCTTTAGAGACGGTAGAGGTTATAAAGGCTCTGGTTGATATGGCAAAAGATATGAATGAGCTTCATAAAAGAGGAGAAAAGCTAGGGTTATCAGACGACGAACTGGCATTTTATGATGCGATATCTTCCAATGAGTCTGCCAGAGATTTCTATGAAAATGATGTCCTAAAACAAATTGCTAAAGAACTAACAATCAGCATTAAAAATAATATTAAGGTTGATTGGGATGTACGAGAAAGTGTTAGAGCACAGATGAGAATTACTGTAAAAAGGTTGCTCAGAAAATATAAATATCCACCGGATAAACAGGCAACTGCGGTGGATTTGATAATAGAGCAAGCTGAAAAAATGTGTGAAAATGAAATTTATTAAAAATAGTCCGCTCCATTGAGCGGACTATTTTTAATAAATCAACTTAGAATTTACAATTTCTCTTGCTCTGTAGCAAACATTGTTCATTTGCGCAACCCATTCCGTCTGATCTTTTGCCTTAAGTTCTTCTGTTATGCCTTCGCTTTTTGCAAGTTGCTTTACAATTTGAAGAAACATATTTTGAGCTTGATTTTCAATATCAACAAGATAGTCGTTTAGTTTCCCACTTGTCAAAAGGTTCATATAAATAATTTTATGGTGTTGTTTCAAATATCTTGCGTGTCGCTGTCCCCATACTCCAATCGGCTGACCTTGTTGTTCAGGCAAGATGAGATTTGGCAGTAGATAATCTCCTACCTGAGTGTATGTACCACCCATTTGTTCAAATAATGATTTTTCCATAATTCAAATATCCTCCTTTAATAAATTAGTAAATGGAGTATCATTACTGACGAAAGTATCAAGTGTAAATGCAGCGCCTAACCGAAAGCCTACAATAAAACTATCTAGTGCAGTCTCACCATTTACAACACTTGTTGAATTAACAAAATTAAGAAACTTTTTCTTTTCTTCGCCGGAAAGCTTAGATGTTAAATACTCCTCGGCATCGTTTAATACTCCAAGTTCTTTTGCCATTGTTTTATTTGTGCTAATGCCTCTTGCTTGCGGCTCGATATTACCGTAATAAAACTGTTCTATAAATCCAGACATATCTTGTGTGCCTCCTTTCATTTACATTGTAAAAGAAAATGAGAATGAAACCAATGTGCCGATTATAAAAAAATACCAAGAAAAACCGGTTACAGTTTTTCTCGGTATTTATCTTTGAGTTTGCCTTTGCTTAGTCCGATAAATGTGTGGAATAAACGATTTTCAAATTACTTCTTTATTGGGCGTTAGCATTATCCGACGCGTTTTTTTATTTTATTGCGTTATTCAGATATTCAAGAGAAAGTCTTACCATTTTGTCGCCGAGCTCTGTGCTGGCGCCTGCGGCATTCTTTGTAAACCAGTGGTCAACATCGCCCAGCCTGTTCAGCTTTACGGCTTCAGGATAAAGCGACATCAGTATTGAGCATTCAAACTTGCCGGCATGGTCGTAGCCGGTGGCTTTCTGCACCTGTGCACTCATTGTCGGAATAACCTTTATCCAGCCAAACGGATTGTCCGCGCCTTCAAGCTGCTCGTAATAATTTGAGTAGCTTTCGCTGCCCCACCAGCCGCGCCCCATTGTATTTTCAAGATACTTCATTGTGGCGCGCTTTGCCGCTTTCATGTATGACAGCGTCATGGGCATGAGCGACTCGTTTTCAAACTGGTGGTGGATAACCACATATATGTTTCTCAGACCCGATGACAGCAGACTGTAAAATATATAGTAGAGATACGCTTCAAATGCGTCCTCCTCGACATGCACCGTTCCGCTTTTTTCGTCCGCCACGGCATAGCTTGACGGACTGTATGAGATAGACGGGGCAATACATATTTCTTTCTGATTTGCAAGTTTTTCTATAAGTCCCTGGGCGACAAGCGTGTCACAGCCGTATGAGCAGTGCGGACCGTGATACTCGACGGTACCGCCGGCAATAACAACGGGAATATTCTCCTTTTTTATTCTTTCAAGCTCACGAGGAAAACAAAAATCAAGCTTCATAATATCACCGTACCTTTCGCCGCCGTACCGCGGCGGTATTTTTATGGCGTTTATTGATTATAGCCGAGAGTTGTGTAATATGCAAGGTTTGTCTGGCGGTTATCGAGCCTGCCGTATTGCACGACAATGTTGCAGCTGCTTTCAAGCTTCATTGCATACTGTGTGTCAAACGGAATTTTCACACCGCACATATCGTCGGTGTTGTTCATGCGAAAGCAGCGCACTCTGCCCGCTTTGACATGCCACTTAACGCTGCTGTCTGCGTCTTTGTCCGTAAAAAACAGCTTTACTGCAATTTCGGCATCACTGTCGCTGTCATTTACGACAATGACCGATTCATGTCCCTTGAGTACGCCCTCTCCCTCCTGCGGCAGCTCGCAGTCGGGAATTATCCATACCTTTTTTCCTGCTCCGTCAGTCATTTATTTCGATTATTCCCTTCGATAAGTAGTCGGTCATGGACAGGCAGCCGTCCTTTTTGACCGCAACGCCTTTTTCCCAGCGAACGCCGAAGGTGGGGCCGGAAATAAACGTATCGACCTGAAAGGTCATGTTCTCCTGCAATTTATAATCGCTTATCGTCTCCATCCACGGCGCTTCAACCTCAATCATTCCGGTGCCGTGGCAGGGGCCGTAAACGTAGTTTTCCTTCATGCCGTTTTCTTCATACAGCTTATAGAAATCCTTTGCAATGTCGCTTGCCGTAACGCCGGCCTTGATGCGGCTCTGGGTCCAGTTATGAGCCTCAAGGCAGAACTCTACGATGCGGCGGCGCTCGCCCTCAAGCTTTCCGAGCACGACGGGAAGACCGATAGACGGAGAATAGCCGTCAATCTTAGCGGATAGGTTAAGCTGAACAATATCACCTTTTTTCAAAGTGCGGTAACGCGAACGGCTGATTGCGTGGCGTGTGGACTCCTCGCTGAAAACGTACATCGGCAGACCTTCGTACTCCGCGCCGTTTTCGTATATAACCTTCTGCGCAACGCCGACCATCTCAAGCTCGGTGACGCCGGGGCGCAGGTTGCGTATAACCTCATCCGTTGCAAGCTCAATTATACGAAAGCCCTCTTTGATACATGCAAGCTCGTTTTCGCTTTTTATCTGGCGAAGCTCAACCATGATATCATTGCATTTGACAACCTCTGCCTTCGGAAAGCTTTCACGCAGCCCCTCGAATATCGGAAGCGTACATTCAACATAACTGCCCAAGCCGATTTTTATATGTTCACCGCTGACGCCTATCGCCTTGAAGACATCGCTGAAAGTATCTGCGTGCAGCTCAGGATATGACGGGTCGGCGGACTCGCGGAACTCGCGCAATACAAACTGCTTGTCAATTTTACCGAAATCCTTTGCAAATACAGCCGATTCGGGACCTACCATCAGTGCCGCGTCTCCGTTTGCCGAAATTGCCACGCCCGCCCGCTCAAACAGCGGCCAGAAACCGCTGAAATATCTTGCGTTGGCGTAGTCTGATTCGGTGCTTGAAACTACCATAACGTCCAGTCCGCGCTCCCTTATCAGCTTTGCCGCCTTTTGAATTCTCTCCTTATATTCATAATCGGGTATACAAATCCTGCTCATTGCTGTATCTCCTTTATTAAAAATTTTATTGTATTAAATATACTTCAAAACATACGTTTTGTATTTAGCAAATATTAAACAATTTTTATACAATATTTAATTATTTTAATATTGATTAAATTTTGTGATTGTGATATTCTTAAAAAAAGGAGTGTCCGGCATGGAATTCAAGCTGAAAAAATTTCAAAATGCGCTGAATGTTACGCGGATTGCAAATATTCATTACTTTGAGTTTACCGAGCAGTATCATACCGACAATGACAGGCATGAATTTCGTGAGCTTGTGTATATTGACAACGGCTCGATTTATGTGAGTGCGGAGGGGTATTCGGGGAAGCTGAATAAAAATCAGCTGATTATACATAAAAGCCTCGAGCAGCATTCGCTCTATTGTGATGCGCAGACTCCGCCGAACGTAATCATCATCGGTTTTGAATGCGACTGCCCAGAGCTTGACAGGTTTTCATGCCTGCCGGCAACCTTGTCGCTTGAACAGGTCCGTGCGCTGACCGAGGTTATAAAGGAGGGAAGAACGGTTTTTCTGCCTCCTTATGATATTCCTAATTTAAAGGATATGAAAAAGAGGGACGATTTTCCGTTCGGAGCCGATCAGATGATTAAGCTGCGCCTGGAGATATTCCTTATCGGTTTAATAAGAAGCGTAACTGTCAGTCCGGGACAGAGAGACGGGAGCACCGATGACGGAAAAATGCGCGAAATTCGCGAATATATAGAAAATAATTTTTATAAAAGTATAACGCTGGACGAGCTGTGCTTTCTTTTCAACACTAATAAAACTACGCTTTGCGGGCACTTTAAAAAGGTGTACGGGACTACGGTTATAGATTATGTCAATGAATGCCGCGTAAAAGAGGCGAAGGTCTATCTGCGCGCAGGTGACAGGAACGTGACCCAGATTGCGTCGGCTTTGCATCTATACATTATTTCAGCAGAATATTTAAAAAATACGAACACATGTCACCCACTGAATACAGCATGACAATAAAATCAAAACTCGGAATATAAAAGCACACGGCAGTTTTAACTGCCGTGTACTTTATTTACATGTTAGCGGCATGAAAAACATCCGCTATATCGGAGATGGATATATAGGCATTTTTGTCTTCTCTGTGAACAAGTTCCCGCATTTTTCCGACCTGAAATCTGTTTATAACAATGTATACTACTGATTTTTCTACGCCTGAATAGTAGCCCTTGGCGTCCATTATTGTCATGCCGCATTCAAACTGTTTGGAAAGCGCGGCGCAGATTTCATCCGGCTTTGAGGTGACAATCATGGCGGATTTTGAACGGTCGATACCCTCGACGATAAAATCCACGGTTTTTATACCCGCACCGTAGGTCACAATCGAATATAGCGGCAAAATCCAACTGTCAAGCGCAATGCCGCAGCATATGTACAGTATTACGTTGTAAGCCATGACAAATGTGCCGACTGTAATGCCAATGCGCTTTGCAAAAATGACAGCCATAACCTCTATTCCGTCCATTGCGCCGCCGTATCTTATTGCAAGTCCGCTTCCGACGCCTGATACAAAACCGCCGAAAAGCGCGCACAGCAAAAGATCCGAGCCTGCAAGCGGAGAGGCAACGCTGACGTCAACGGGAAATACATCTGTAATAAGCCACGCAAAGAGCGAATAAATCGCAACCGTGTAAACGGCGTATACGGTAAAATTAATACCCTGTTTTTTCAGCCCGAACAGAAAAAGCGGTACATTAATTATAATAAGGAAGAGTGAAAGGCTCATATACTCAGGAGTGAGCTGACTTAACAGCATGGAGGTTCCGGAAATTCCGCTGTCATACAGGCTGACGGGAGATAAAAATATCGTTACGCCGACCGCGTTTATTATCCCGGCAAGAGTCAGAAACAGAAAATTTGAAATTTTCAGTGTCTTGAGTTCCGAAAAAAATTTATTTTGCATTGTACATTTCCTTTTTACAGTCTTATAATAGCATTTGCTAAATGGCAAACACTGTTATAATAGCATTTGCTATAGGATAATAAATAAATTGTTCAATTAAAGAAAATATTATTAACCAGAAAAAGCATGCCTTTATTGATGTTCCGCCGCGCGACATGTCGGGTGAGGGCTGAGACAAGCATTTTTTGACATGTGATTTATACATGGATTTGCTGAACAGACTGACGATAAACGATACAGCGATTATTGAAATGTATTTGATAAACAATGTTAACGCCACTTGATCGGTTAATAACATGAAAATTATCATCAGAAAATTAACAGCAATCATAAGCAGATATGTCAAAAATCCCTGTATGTACATTTTACGGTAGATCATCCAGAGAGGTGCAGCGAAGAATGCTCCTCCGTTGAAGCTTATAAATACCTTTTTACCGTCGTTGCGTTGGAAAAGCTTTATATATTCAGTGGAATTCTTAACAATGAATTTACGCCATTGCGAAATGTCTATACCGTCAATGGGCTGCTCGTTATCGTGCTCCTGACGCAAGATCGAAGCGTGGCATGACGGACAGTAATCTGTGTTGGCGGGACACATATATCCGCACGTTCTGCACATTATTTTATTTTCCATAATTTCCCCTCTACTTTTTATATACTGTCTTAATTTTAATACGTAAAAATATTTTTGTCAAACAAAATATGAACTATCAGGTCTTTTTTAAAAGCGTGTATTTATTTGTTGACAATAAAAATATGTTGTAATAATATGTATTTTATAGAAATACTGCGGCAAAGGGGAAAGTAAATTATGGATTTTATTGATTTACATACGCATACATGTTATTCCTACGGGACATCTACGGTGGAAAATTCGTTGAAATGCGCAGATATGCGAGCGCAAAATGTTATGGGTTATTCAGGCGGTGACAGAATATTGATGCAGCCGTGGATGAGAGATATTAAAAACAGATATATATAATTTTTTATCGTAGATGAGGCATGACAAAGTGATATAAGAAATCCCCAGCCATTCGGCTGGGGATTTTGAACGGACGTAGTACATCCCGATATGTTAACAGGTAACAAAAAAGAAACCACCGTAAAATTATGATTTAGGCTTGAGCCCGCAAAAAGCTGGCAGCAACAGCGCATCGTCGCGAGAGCGTTTGGAACCGAGCAGGTGAGCAGAGCTCTGGCTTTTGTAAAAAAATCGGAACGAGTAATGCTCGTTCCGATATGGTTGCGGAGGAAGGATTTGAACCAACGACCTTCGGGTTATGAGCCCGACGAGCTACCAACTGCTCTACTCCGCGATGTGTTTAATACTATACCATATAAAGCGAGCGTTGTCAATAGCAAACGCATATTTTTAGCCCGACATTATCCGACATGCTTTTATAGGCGGTTTTTATCCGGCAAAAAATGGCGAGCGATTTTTATTACAAAATTTATAGTTTGCTTGAAAACGACCGGTTTTTGTGCTACAATCATTTAAATCAAAAGGAGGATAAAATTTATGAAAAAGTTCAGACAGACTTTTTGTGCTCTGCTGGCTGTTGTTCTTATGGCGGGACTTATACCGCAGGGCGCGGCATTTGCCGCCGATAACGGTGCTGTTGCCGTAGAGCGTCTTGAAATTGTTGAAAATGATTATAAGTACATTGAAAATGATTTGAGCGTCGGCTGGTTCTCAGAGGACGGATTTCACTATGACCCGTTTGTCTCGTTTATTTATCTTAAACTGAAGGCAACATATGCCGACGGCAGCACAAGAGAATTTTCGTTTTTTGATAAAGACGGAAACCTTATTGAAAATATCGATATTGAGAATTATCCGAGTATTGACGTTTCAAATGCAGGCGATTGCCTGTGGAAGGTAGGAACAACCGAGAATGCGTATACCGTTGTATACGGCGGCGCTTCGGTAACCGTTCCTGTCACCGTCATTGAGTCTTTGGTTGAAAAAATCGATATTATCGAGAATAATTATGTCTACATAAAAAACGACCGTGCGGAGTCCTTTGCCGTAGTTGATGAGCAGGGAAATGAAACAGTGGTGTATCTGCCGAACAATTCTTTGCTGGGGCTTAGACTGCGAATTTATTTCAAAAATGGTGATACCGAGGATTTTTGCCTCGGAGATAAAATTCCGGCCGACTGCACAGATGATGAGTTCGGCACTCTTGCGGAGGAAATGCTCATGCTGAACGGGTATGCCTTTTCATATTTGGCATCAGATCAGGAGCAAAAGCCTTGGACGGTCGGCGGCAATAACAGTTATATTGTAAGTTATATGGGAGTGTCTATTGACGTACCTGTTAAAATTGTTGAAAGCCCCGTTATCGGCATTTCGGTAATTGAAAATCCGTTTAAATATACCATGAATGACGACAGACTCGGTCAAACCATCGTAGGCGCAAATGAATTTTTCAAATATGACGAAACTTATAATTTTGCTTACAGCCTTTTCAAAATAGATTATTCCGACGGTACGTCCGAATACTACCGTCCGGGTAAATCTGACAGCTTTAACTGGCACAACGGCTATGAATTTGCCGTGGGTACTCCCGACCAGTTTGACAAGCCCTGGACGGAAGGAGAAAACAGCTATACGATATGTTATATGGGAAAAGAGGTTGTCATACCGGTTACCGTTGTCAGCGATGTGCTTGTAGATTCATCGTCTGTATTTACGGATGTGGGTGCAAACAGATGGTATACCGAATATATTGATGAGGCAGTGACATATGGGCTTTTTAACGGAGTTACAGAGACGACATTTGTGCCGGGCGGCGATATGAACAGAGCCATGTTTGTTCAGGTACTTGCCAATATTTCCGGAGTGAAAACCGATAGAAACGCCGATTCCGGGTTTAAGGATGTTCCTGCCGAGAGATGGTATACGGGCGCGGTTGCATGGGCAGCCAGATTTGGCATTGTAAACGGCATTACCGAGAAAGAGTTTGCGCCGTTGAACAGCGTTACGCGCGAACAGATGTGTACGATGCTTGTTAGGTATGCAGAACATGTCGGCGTTGAGCTGCAAAAGGATGTCCCTTTAAAGGTGTTTGCTGACGACGCAAAGATTTCCCGGTATGCCAAGGACGCTGTATATGCGTGCCAGCAGGCCGGAATAATAGACGGCATGACCGAAACCGAGTTTGCACCCAAGGAAACGGCAACCCGTGCTCAGGTGGCGAAAATTCTTTCGGTGTTCCATTTCATCTATATGTCTTAATGTCATTATTTTAGACAGTACAGACGGCAAAAGTCCTTTCGGTTTACCGTCAGCCTTGCCTGTCATAACAAATTTAAACAAAATATCAAAGACAGTATCTTTTAAAGATACTGTCTTTTTTGTTTGTTCGTTTTGTTCGGTTTAAAGGTTTAAAATAAAAAACGAAAGGGGGGACAGACAGCAGATGGCAAAGTCAAAAAGCTTTGATGAAACCGTTAAAAAGCTGTGCCGTAAAAAAATAACAGATCCGGATGAGCCGATATTGGGCGCACAGTTTACGGTGCAGCAGGCAATCGCCGCTGCGATAGTTAAGCGCGCGGTCAGCGGCGCATCGGACGCTGTGAAGCTTATCAGGGAAATTCTTGATTCCGAGACGGCTAATACAGCCGGAGAATTCAAGGTAAACATCAGGGTAATCGATTGATGGATATTACCGTGACGCAGCGTCAGAAGAAATTCTGCGATGCGCAGGCGTTTGAGGTGCTTTACGGCGGCGCTGCGGGAGGCGGCAAGAGCTTCGGACAGATTATCGACGCTTTTTTATATGCGATGAAATATCCGTGCTCGAAACAGATAATATTCCGGCGAACGCTGCCTGAGCTTGAAAAATCGCTTATCAGGCTATCACTTGCCCTTTATCCTAAATCGGTATACAGCTATCGCAAAGCCGATCACACGGGGACGTTTGTGAACGGCTCGCTGATAGATTTTGCATACTGTGACAGCGAGGAGGATGTGTACAGATACCAGTCGGCGGAGTACGACGTAATACGCTTTGACGAACTGACGCACTTTACCGAGAGCATGTATCTTTATATGATTTCACGCTGCCGAGGGGTAAATGAGTATCCCAAGCATGTGAAAAGCTCGACAAATCCGGGCGGTATAGGTCACAGCTGGGTGAAAAAGCGATTTATCGACTGCTGCCCGCCGGATGCGGTGATAAAGGCGGGGGAGATGACGCGGATGTTTATTCCGGCAAGAGTAACCGATAACCGTTTTCTCATGAAAAGTGATCCGCAGTATGTAAAACGTCTGCGCTCGCTTAGCGAGCGGGACAGGCGCGCACTGCTTGACGGCAGTTGGGATATAACGGACGGAAAATTTTTTGAGGAATTTGACAGGGAATTACATGTGCTTCGTGCTTTTGAGGTGCCGCGTGAGTGGCGCA
Organism: uncultured Eubacteriales bacterium; assembly: GCA_902492505.1. Classification (GTDB taxonomy): domain Bacteria; phylum Bacillota; class Clostridia; order Oscillospirales; family QAKW01; genus RGIG9041. Next base: position 7,636 of record CABULU010000039.1, on the reverse strand, counting down.
GGTATGTTTCGCTTGATTACGGACTCGACATGCTGGCGGCGTATAAAATTGCCATGGATAACGGAGGGCGTGCTTACGTTACAGACGAAATTTATGAGGGCAAGGACAACGGAGGAGACGGGCTTATTGTATCGCAGGCGGCAGGGCGGATAAAGGAGCTTTGCGGCGGTGATGAAATCCGTGCGATTTTCGCACCGCCCGACCTCTGGAGCAGACAAAAGGACAGCGGAAAAAGCATCGCGGGTCTTTTCCTTGAAAACGGAGTAAGTCTGACCCGTGTGACGTCAGCACGGGTTGCAGGGTGGCTGGCGCTTAAGGAATGGCTGCATAAAACAAAGGACGGCGCCGGTGGATATACTGCCCGGCTGAGGATTTTTGACGGCTGTCAAAACCTTATACGTTCGATGTCACTTTTACAGTGCGACAATCAAAATCCCGCGGATTGTGCAGGGGTGCCGCATGAACTTACTCATGCGCCTGACGCGCTGCGTTATTTTATTGCAGGGCAGCCGCGTCCTGCTGAAAAAGAGCAGCTTCACTACAAGTACGGTTTCAGCTTTGAAAAACGGCTGTCCCCCTTTGACAGCGAAAAGCAGATGATAATAATTTGAGGAGGAATAATGAAAATACTGATTTTAATTGTGCCTGTTGTTGCCGCAGCGGCAGTATGTTTTGCATACCTTATGCATAAACATAAAAACAGCGGGCGCCGCAGCCGCGAAACAGAGCTTGACAGGCTCAATCTTCTTTTACAGAATATTGAGGCTTACGGCAAAAACTCAGACTTGCCGAAAAAGGGCGGTGACGGCAGATGAGCAGACTATATGACACTGTCGTAAATGCAGCACAGATATGGAGTGAATACGAGTCGTGCCTTGAAGTTCACGCGAGAATGGGAATAGAGGAGCAGACAGTTCGCGCATATCGTTTTTATGAGGGTGATCAGTGGTACGGACTGGAAAGCCAGAATGAGGAGCTGCCCGTTTATAATTTTATCGCGCCTCTTGTAAAATACAAAACCGCAATGGTGGCGATGAATGATATGAGCATCAGCTTTTCCGCGCCGCTTGCAAAGGAGCGCATGCAGCGCGTGTGCGCTCAGCTGTCACGGCTTGCCGCTCAGCAGTGGGAGCGGCTGAAGATGGACACAAAATGCTGGGATGTAGTTAAGGCCTCGATGATAGCGGGCGACAGTTTTGTGTATTTTTACGACGGTTCAGGTTCCTGTCAGGTGCTTGAGCGAACAGACGTGTTTTTAGGAGATGAATCAAACCCCGATATTTCGTCTCAGCCTTACATAATCATTAGGGAGCGCCGGCCGGTGGAGGATATTCGCCGCGAGGCGGTAAAAAACGGACTTTCAAAGGAAATTGCCATGACTGTTATGCCGGACGAGGACAGTGAGGATTACGGCAAGAATAAATGTATAAGTCTTTTGAAACTGACGCTGATTGACGGAAATCTGCATTTTTCGCGTTCTTCAAAGTCCGTGGTTTACCAGCCGGAGCAGGTCATTGAGGGGCTGGACTGCTATCCAGTCGCGGCGTTTGTCAGCTCCAGAAAACGCGGGAGCTTTCGCGGCGCGGGCGAGGTGACTCCGCTGATACCCAACCAAATAGAGATTAACCGCAATCTTGCAAGACGGATTGTAAACGCAAAGCTGACGGCATATTCACGGCTTATATATGCGGGGGATCGAATTGCAAATCCCAAAGCTCTTACAGAGGTAGGAACGGCCATTGAGGTTGAGGGAGGAAGCGTAAATTCAGTTAAGGACGCAGTAAATTATCTCACTCCGTCACCTATGGCGCCAGATGCAAAAGCTCTCAGCGAGGAGCTGCTTATAACCTCGCGTCAGCTTGCCGGAGCGGGCGACGCGTCTCTTGGCAGCATCGACCCGACAAAGGCGTCCGGCACAGCCATTATTGCGGTACGTGATCAGGCGGCTATTCCGCTTAATGAACAGACGGCGGCTTTTAAACGGCTGACGGAGGATATCGCACGGATTTGGTATAGGCAGTGGGTTGTGTATAATCCAAGCGGCATTAGTCTGCCGGACGGCACAAATGTATCAGCCGGAGAACTCGATCTTTTGGAGCCGCAGATTCGTGTTGATGTTTCCAGTACCAATCCCTTTTCAAAATATGCCAGAGAGCAGTCACTAAGCCAGCTTTTCAGCATGGGTCATATATCGTTTGAGGAATATGTTTCAGCGCTGGACGACGAAAGTTCGGTGCCGAAATCAAAGTTAGAGCAGATTATAAAGAGCAGAGGAGGCAAACAGGATGTCGGTAACCAAAATTGACGATACCGAGCTTTTTAATCAGAACAGATTTCATGCAAATCAGCCGGATGTACCGGGAAAAACGGCGCAGGAAATGAAGGAATTCATGGATTATGTGCCAAGGCAGGTGCTGATTCCCAAGGTAAATGAGCTTGCAGACGCCGTAAATGCTTCGGCGCCTTCGGATAGTGTCTATAACAAAGAAGAGACATATAATAAAAGTGAGGCAGACGGCATCTTTGCCAAAGCCTCAAATGTATATTCAAAGACCGAGACGGACAGTAAATTAGCGCAGAAAGCGGACGCTTCAAACGTGTATACGAAGGAGCAGACGTACAGCAAGGCTGAGACGGACGCTCTTAAAAACGGTTTGATTGCAAGCGACAGCGACAGGATAATAGCGGACGTTACGGAGCAGCCGCAGTCGGACAATGCGCTTATATGCCGTGAAAACGGAATTCTGAAAATTTTCAGAAATGTAGAGGTGGAGCCAATATATGACGGAGCCATGCTTGACGATTACGGCGCTCCCGCACCGTGCCCGTACAATACCGAGGAGGAGTTCATTGCTGCAATAGAGGCGCACGGTCTGACCGATACAACGTCCACGGGCGGGGAATGTATTTATCTGTTTAAGGTGTACAGTGCAGAGGGAACCCTGCATGGAAAAATGGAAATACGCCACACTCCTCGTTCTGGATATTATATGTATTTTTCCTGGACCGATTCCGGAGTGCCTTTGCATTGGTATGACCAGGACTGGGCTGCCGGGAGTGCCAATGTGACCGAAAAGTTTGCAAAGTACGGCTATACAAATCTTACCGTAGACGAAGTATCCGATTTTGCAAAGCAGGTTTTCTGCGGCACGCGCGCGGAGTATTCGGAAATTGCCACAAAGGCATATGTAGATAAGCTCGTACAGAATTTGCAGGCATCGGCGCTGTCCGCCGGCGTCTCGGAATAAGTTTTACTGTAAAGCGGCAAAGATGCTGCAAATATATTAATAATTGAAAGGGACAATCATGAGTAATATAAAATACCTGCTGTCGATAGCGGGGGGCGCGATACTGACTTATTTTAAGCTTTACGGACTTGCGTATATAATAGTCGGCGCCGTAGTGCTTTTCGACATAGTGACGGGTATTCTCGCTTCTCTTATGGACGGCAGCGGGCTTTCGAGTCAAAAGGCGTATAAAGGCGTTATTAAAAAAGTGGTGCTTTTTGTAGCACTGGCATTCGGCACATTTTTGGATGTATTTATACCTTACGCTGCATCGTCGGTAAATCTCAGCATACCGAAAAATCTGCTCTTTTCAAGCGTTATCTGTGTATATATAGCAGTTACCGAGAGCATATCGATAATCGAGAATATCTATCGCTGCAACAATCAGGCGCTGCCTGCATGGATTGCAAAATTCTTGAAAACTGCCAAGGATGATATTGACAAGGGCGGAGGTGAGGAAAAATGACCAATCTTCCGGTTACCGGGAAATTTTCTATAACGGCAACCTACGGTCAGGACGGGGCGCTGTGGCAGAATAAGCACCGCGGCATTGATTTTGTGGCTGCCAACAGGGATGTGTATGCTACCTGTGACGGTACAGTAAGAGTCATTGCATATGATGAGGGCGGCTGGGGCAGATATATTTCGATAGGAGACATGGACGGCAGACGTCATCTGTTTTGCCACCTTGAGGAGGGCAGCGTTAGGGTTACCGAGGGACAAAAGGTAAACCGAACGATGGTCATTGCCAAAATGGGCGATACGGGTAATGTCACGGGAGTACATCTGCATTTTCAGCTTAATGACTCAGGCAACAACCCGACAGATCCAAGCGGATATCTGGGAGTGCCCAATAAAAAGGGATCATATTACAGCGAAAGCTTTACTATACCGGAGGAAGACAAAGTGGAAAAGTATAACGATGACGCGTCTATTGCAAACTGGGCAAAGGACGCTGTGCAGAAAGTTACCGATGCAGGCATAATGCTGGGTGACGAAAATAATAATTTTAATCCGCGTGCAAACCTGACGCGTCAGGAGGCGGCGGTGATAATTGAAAGACTTCTTGAAAGATGGGGATAATTAAATGAATAAAACAAATGCGGTAAACGACGCACGGCAGGCGGCCGTGGAGCCTGCATACGGCAGTACGGGTGTAAGTGATAAAATTATCGGTGACGGCGACGCGGGGACGCCCGCGTCCGCCGTAAAAGCGGGGTCCACCTCCCGCAGACAAAGCACTGCCGAAAATTCGGGATTTCGCAAAATGCGGCTTGAAAACGAAGCGTATAAAAAGGAAATCGAGCGTCTGAAAAATGAACTGTCAATCACTGAAAAAAGATCGGCGGAATATAAAAAATATAAGACGCAGAGCGATATTTACCTCTCAACGCTGATTGACAACAAGATGCGTGCGGACCTGGAGGCTATACGCGGAATTGACCCGGGCGTATCGGACCTTGCGAGTATAGGCGGAGATTTTTTGAGGCTGATTGAAAACGGTGTGGATGCAAAGGTTGCATTTTCCGCCGTCAGAGCGGCAAACGAGGACAGCTTGGTCAAGCGTCCGCCTGAGACAGGCTCCGTGGGGGTGACCGAGGACGCACAGGGCGAGTTTTTCAGCTCACGCGAGCTGGACAGGCTGACTCCGCGTGATTTGGATAATCCCGTAATATTCAAGAAGGCGATGAAATCATTAAAGAGACTTTAAAGGAGAATAAAAAATGGCTTTTTCAAATTTCAAATCAGTTATATGGTCAAAGTTTATTCAGACCGAGCTTGAAAAAAAGTGCAGGCTGGTTGAGGACTGCTGGACACAGTTTGAGGGTGAGGCAAAGCAGGGAGCCCGCGTTAAGATTATAGGAGTCGGTGCTCCGGATATTTTCGACTATGTTCCCGGCAACGGTATTCCCGCGCCTGTGGCAGTGGAGGGGACAAGCATTCACCTTGACATTGACCAGGCAAAGGCATTCAATTTTATGATAGACGACATTGACAAGGCGCAGTCTACAAGCGGGCTTATGGAGGTTCTTATCAGAGAAGCAACCGCAAAGATGGCAAGAACTCGCGACCATTTCGTCGCAACGCTTGCAAAGGACGCTGACTTTTGCTCTGAATCTACAAAGGTTGATTCCGCAGATAAGGCCAAGGCGCTTGTAGATGAGGCCCTGCTTGTGCTCAGAGAAAACGACGTTGATGTTGAGGATAACGTGAGCATTACCGTATCTCCGTTTTTCTATCATCTTTTCCGCGACGCGCTGACAGAGCTTAAAACGAATAACGACGAGCTTATCAGCCGCGGCGTTGCAGGAATGTACGATAACTGTAAGGTTAAGATGTCCAACAACCTCTATAATGACGGTACGGATGATTATATGCTTGTACGTACAAACCGTGCAATCGCCTTTGCGGGCGGCATCGACGAGACGGAGGCATACCGCCCCGAATCGTACTTTGCAGACGCCGTAAAGGGTCTTAACGTCTACGGCGGTAAAATCGTGCGCCCGAAAGAACTGTACGTTATTAAAGCACATAAATAATTTAAAGGAGGAATACTAAATGGCTGCTACAGCTGTAACAAACACAAGTCTTAAATTCAATGAGGCAAAGACAATGCCGACCGCCGTCGCAGTAGATGCAACCGACGGCGCAGCCGTTGACTTTTCGTCAAGGGAGGACGGCAGAATACTTATTATACTTGAAAACGCCGCTGCTGCCGAAAAAGCCGTTACGGTTCTTGCCGGGGACAGCATCCAGGGTGTACGCGACCTTGCGATTACCCTTTCGGCGAATGAAAAAAAGGTTATCACCGTCGAAAGCGGCAGATATATGCATGTTTCGGGGGATAATCGCGGCTGCGTTATCATAAAGGGAGCGGACGCCAACGTAAAGGTTGCCGCAATCGAGCTTCCGTAATTTTACACGGGGGGTGCGGGGCTTTTCCCCGCACCTTTAATTTTAAAGGAGGTACATATGACTATAAACAAGGCAAACGATTTAGTGCGCGGACTTATCGGAGAGGACGATTATCACCATATGAAGGGTGTGCTTGCGGGCTTTTACGATATTGCTCAAAAGCAGATAGCCACGACGGTATCACCGATAAAAAAGAGCTTTTCCGTCACCTGCGGCGTGCAGACTGAGCTGCCGGATGATTTGTACCGTCTGATAAAATCGGATTGCAGCTTTCAGCGTACTGATGACAGACACATAACCGTGCAGGGAGACGGCAGTGCACAGGTATGGTACTATGCGTATCCGTCGGATATTAACGAGCTCTGTGCGGGAGAAACCGAATTTGAAGTGGCGCCTGAGGCACAGAGCGCAATACCGTACTTTGCGGCGGCATATGCCGTACTGTCCGACAGCGATATGCGCAGATACTATGCGTTTATGGATATGTATAATGCGATTCTGACAAATATTGCCGCAGGCGGCGAAGCGCAGGCAGTTATCACTGTTGTGAAAACGGAGGATATGTAGTATGCGTTTTACGGCAAATATACGGCGTTCCGGCTCTGTTTCCGGTTCCGGTACCGTACGCAGCGGCAGTCTGCACGGAATTGACAGCACCTCTGCCGAGGATGAACGCTCTTTTTCACGTGCTGACGGCGTAAGCTTTTATGACGGCAGTGAGCAGCCCGGAACGGTAAACATGATTCGCACGGGACTCGGTCAAATCAGTAAGCGCCCCGGTTTTTCCGTTTGTCAGGAGACTGAGGGCTTTGACACTCTTGGGGGTGTTTTTAAATTTACGTCTCCCGAAAAGGAGCTGTATTTTTATATATCCGGCAGCACCATGACAGTGAGCGCAGGACAGTATGTTACCAATGAAGAAGATGATGAAAGCTCTCTTACTGTAAGTCTTCCCGACGATTTTAGCGACTGTACGGCGGCGCAGTCAGACGACTGTATGTTTTTTATGAACGGCAGCTTTCTGTTTGTGTACAGAGCGCTTGACGGCAAATCCTTTTATATCGGCAAGGACGGTCAGACAAGCGTCAGCTCTTATTCAAATCCGTTTGAGGGTCTTTATCTACCGGTTCTTTTTATCGGATGCACACCGTCGGGTACCGGAAGTTCGTATGAGGCGGTAAATCTGCTTAATCCGTATGTGAGTGAGCAGTTTATTGCCGACGGCACGTCTAACGAGTATACCGTGCATATGGATATCAAGCCGGATACGCAGGTGCACGCATTTGTAAAGAATGCTTCCGGCGGCTGGGAAAATGCCGCCGTATTATCTTTTACCGGCAGAAAGGTGAAATTTACAATTCCGCCTCAGAAAACTCAGGTTGAGGGCGAAGACAATTTAAAAATCATATATATGCATGACAGCTTTGCGGACA
>CABULU010000038.1 GCA_902492505.1 uncultured Eubacteriales bacterium | reverse complement strand
TATAATCTTGCTCATACTATCATCCTCCGAATTAATTAGCTACTTTTACGACTGTATGCCGTATTACTGTTTCATCTTTATATATATATCCCTTTTGGAATACTTCCACTATTTCATTTTCGCCGTACTGCTCATCATCTATGTGCATTATCGCGTTATGCCTTGTCGGGTCAAATACCTTACCCTGACATTCAAGTTCCCTGACGCCAAGTCCTTCTAAAGTCGTAACAAGCTGTTTATAAATCATATCAACACCGTTTTTGAACTCTTCGTCACTGCTGTTGCTTATCAGCGCTCGCTCAAAGTTATCAATAACGGGCAGTATTGCCAGAACTACCTTTGAAATTCCGTCGGAGAACATACTCTCCTTTTCCTTCTGCGTGCGCTTACGGTAATTATCGTATTCTGCAAGCATCCGCAGATATGTGTCGTTTAGCTGATTAAATTTTTCTTCAAGCTCGCTATCTTTTTTCTTTTTTGAGCCTTGTTTTTTTTCTTTTTTATCATTTATCTCATTCTTATTACAGCTGTTTTCACAAGACTGTGTATCCTTCGCTGCTTCACTACTCTCAGCGGTCTGTGTATTTTCCGTATTCGCGGCGTTTTCCGCCTGCACGCTTTTAGTTTCCGGCATTACTCTGCCCCCCTGTCATTAAGATAGCGCTCAATGCACTTCATAAAATATTCTACCTGCGACACTGTCTTGCCGTAATCCATACGCTTCGGTCCGAAAAGACTGAAGGTAAAATTATTACCGTCACCGTTATACCGGCGAACAACAAGACCCATATCGCTGAGACTTTCACCGCCGATTTCGCTGCCTATAATAATATTCAGCCGGTCATCGGCACGCTTGTTAAGCACTCCGTAAACCTGCTCCTCCTCACTCAAGAATGACATGACATTTTTAGCCTTATGAATTTCATAAAATTCCGGATAAGAGAGCATTTTTTCCTGACCGCTGATAAACACATGCGGTTTTTTGATACTGGTTACAATATTTTTAATAACTCCTGCAATAAAATCCCAGTTTTGCTGGCTGCCCGCAAGCTCTTTTTCCAAACGGTCAAACATGCTGTCGTCGAGATATCCCACATTAGTATCGCCGATATAGTTTGCCAAAGTTTCGTTAAGCCTACGAACATCTTCATCTGTCGCAAGAAAGTAAAGTCGGCAGAAGCTGTTTTTAACAACTCCGCTTTTTGTAATGACAATGAGGTTTATCATATCATCGGCTGACTTGACAACCTCCATCTTTATAATTCTGTCCTCGTCGTTATGCGATATAACGGCTGCGCTGGTATATCCGGTAATTTTAGAGAACGCAGTTATTGCCGTCTTGAAAAATTCGTCTATACTCATAGCTCCGCTCTGCGTAACACTTTCAAGACTGAGTGCAAGCTGATCATCCAGCTCGCGGTAAGACAACAAATTATCAACATAATACCTGTATCCGGCTTCGGTAGGAATTCTTCCCGCAGAGGTATGAGGCTGCTCCAAATAACCCATACGCTCCAGCTCGGAAAGGTCATTACGTACTGTAGCCGAAGAAACGTTCATATCCGGCTCTCGTTCCAGAACACTTTTGCTTGACACCGGCTCCCCGTTTTCAATATATGATTCAATTACCGACCTGAGTATACGGTTCAATCGCTCTTTCATTTATTTCACCTGCCGACTGTTTTAGCACTCCAACCCTTTGAGTGCTAACGCATATAATTTAGCACTATTTTTCCACTTTGTCAAGTGTTTTATTCAAAAAATAATTTTACTCTATTGACAATTAATATATTATTAATATATACTGATATAAAGTAACTCAAAAGACTGCGATTATCAACAGTTTTTATTTGTTGCTGTAATTGATAAATTTTATTATTCGGGAGGCCATCATGGCAGACTTTACATTTGAAATAACTGAAACCTTCGGCAAACTGCCGGAAAATTCAAACGGTTGGGCCAAAGCACTTAATAAGGTAAGCTGGATGGGCAGAGAGCCCAAATATGATTTGCGCGAATGGTCACCGGATAGTTCAAAAATGAACAAGGGCATTTCATTTACGGCAGAAGAGCTCATGGCACTGCGCGACATATTAAACAAAATGGACATAAAATAAAATTGGCTCAAAGTAATAAAATGTAAAAATTCAAAAATTGCGGGGCGGCAAATGCCGTCCCGCAATTTTTAGCTTATAACGAATTACAGTGCGGTATCGGCGACCGCATCTTCATCGTCAAAATCATTCTCGAACATATAGCTTGTACTACAATCAAGCTTAGCTCTTTTCTTTTTCAAATGCTTCAAAATCAAAAAGGTCGTTGCAATCGCCGCACACACTCCGACAATAACGGAACAAATCACAATGATATTACTTTTGTTTCTCATATTCAGCCTCCTCAAGCCTGATTTTGATTTATTATATAACAAAAAAATATAAATTACAATAACGATTCTATCATTTTTCTCTAAAAACGACTTTTATCATCAGCCCAAGACACAAAAGCTCGTTAAAAACCCCACCTGCGGCAAGTGCAAGTGCCTGATTTGAAGATAAAACAAACAATATACTCACAAACAACTGCCGCGAAACCCAAAGCACGGCACAGCAGAGAATATATATTATAATCTGTTTTAAAAGCGAGTAAATATTCGAGCTCCTCACGCGAAGAGCGAAAAATTTAACGCACGGATAAAAAATCAAGCTCCAAATACACCACGAAAGCAGAGCGCCGTCATCCAAGGGCTGTTTAAATATAACAGAAAGAATCACCTCAAAACCATAGCGCAAAAAAGAACAAAATAAGGCAACGAGAAAATAGCGAAAAAGAATCCACTTATTATTATATACGCTGTCTAACAGAGCGTCGATTTTACTTTGACCTTTAGTATTTGTATTTTTAATTTTATCTGAGTTTTTTAAATCGGCTTGTTTTTTAAGGTATCTTTGACTTTTCAATATACATCTCCGAAATCAGGCATATTTTATTACTATAGACAAAAACGCGGCGTAACCGCCGCGTTTTAATTGATATCAATTTACTGCGCTGGGATGATATTCAGCATAAACTTCATCGACTTCCATGTCAAAATCATCATCAAGCAAATAATAATTAACAAGATAATTACAAAAACGTCCGTAACTCTTAGGCTCGCTATTGTCTATTACTATACTTCCGTTATCTACATTATCCTCAAAGTTGACAAGCATGAGTTTTGCGACATCGCAGTAATAAGATGCCTGAAGCTTTTCACCGGCAGCGACATACTCAATATCACTTGACAAACCGTAAAGCGTATCAAGATTCTTTACAAGCTGAACATACTCCCTTTTAGCGCTCTCTTTAAGAGCATTTGCCATATAAAGATGGAGATTCTTTCCGTTTTCATTATAAAATACCGAACTGAGCTCGACATATGCATTAAAGTAACCCGAATAATTTATATAATAATCATCCGAATATTTCGTACACACAAGGAACGCAATAAACGATGCGTCACCGTCATCCGTATATCCGCGCTGAACTGCCATTGTCTTTGCAATCTGCATCGGAACGACGACCTCGGGGTAATCGCTGTTTATACAAAGCTCACCGGTAAAGGGTGAATAAATACTTGAAATTCTGAATTTAGAATAAAGGTCAGAGAACAGAAGCTCTTTCGCCGTAAGAGATTTACCCTTCAACGTAGGAATATCCTGAGCGGCGTTGTCAAAAGCCTCAGATATTTTTTGAGATATAACCTCAGTGGAACGACCTGAACTTGCGTACTTGGATGACCCTGCTTTTGTAAAGAAAATATTATCCATACCGTCATAGAGCGAATTATTAATACCGTCTATGAGGTAAAGCATAGTTTTGCTGAAGTCAAGATTGGTAACCTTGGCATTGGTATATTCAGTCGACTTTGAAAGCGGATCACGATATGTAAACACACCGTAGCACATTGAGAAGAGAAGCGTAAACGCACCGGCAACGGCAAGCAATGAATAACCGAACTGAACCCAAAGACCGCCCTTGTGAAATTTACCCTTAACCTGAACTGTTCTTACAATAATAAATACAAGATAAGCGATAATACCGAGAGCGGCGGCACAAATCAAAATTTCAAACATTGATATTGGGAAAAGGTTAAAGAACGACGCAATTCCGCCGGAAATTCCGCTGAAAGCCTTAGCCAGCCCTTCGTTTGCCGCAAAATAAAGAATAACGCCGACAATACCAAGGGCGATGAACACCCATTTGATTATTGAAGTGACAAGCGGTTTCATAAGCAAAACCTTGAGTTTTTCACCAATTGTCATATCAACCTCAGGATCTGCCTGCTCCGCGCCGAAGTCTTCCAGGTCAAGTTCAACCTCTGACGAGGCATCACTGAAATTGTCAGCTGCCGAGATTTCTTCAGCAGATACTGTTTTTTCTAAGTTTTCGCTCATGAAAAGTCCTCCTTGAACGCTGTATATATAATATACTATACTATTGAAAGCAAAAGTTCAATAGTAAATTTTAATTTTTTCTTAAAATTCTTTATTTATTTAGATTTTTTGTTTACATTAAACATTTTCAAGATATAATTTTTGTGCACAATCACTACTGTTTTTTGGTTTCAAAAAGCACTCCGAGAGTATTAGGACCGCAATGACTTGTGATAACGCATCCGGCGGTTGTCTCATACACCTCTTCAAAGGGAATAAGACTGCAGACCTTTTCGCGAACCTGATTTACAAGCTCTTTATCACACTTTGTGTGAGTTATAAATACTCGCCTGGTATTAACATCGGGACACGAAAGCATATCCTCGGTATATTTAAGCAAAACCTTGTCATATGCGCCCCGATATTTTCCGCCCATGCCCATTTTACCATCCGTAACCTCAATGCGTGGTTTTATCTTAAGAAGATTGGCTCCCAGCATAGCAACAGCGGAGCAGCGCCCGCCCATGCGCAGATATTCAAGATTATCGATTACAAAACTGGCACGTACAAGCGGCACGTGTGTTCGCACACGCTCCGCAATTTCCGCGGCGCCCATCCCCTGCGCCCTGTAATCTGCGGCATCCAGCACCAAAAGTCCCGAACCGGTAGACAGATTGAGCGTATCTATAACGTATACGTTGCCCACCTCTTTTGCGGCAATAAGTGCATTTTGATGACTGGAGGACATATCGCTTGATATATTAAAATGTATAACTTCCATGCCCTTTTCAACATACGTTTTAAAAAGACTGAGATAATCCTCAACCGACGCTGCCGAAGTTTTAGGCAGAATATTGTTTTCAGCAACAAATTTATATATTCCATCCGGCTTTATATCAACACCGTCTGCATATGATTTATCGCCTAATATAGTATACAGCGGGTTTACGGTAATATCATGTTTATGAATAAGTTCAGGCGACAGATCACATGTGCTGTCTACAGTTATCTTTACAACTGACATTGTCTTTCTCCGTTCAAAAATTATAGCAGGATTTCAGCCTGCTATATAATTGTATACAAAATAGCTTTTATTGTCAAGATGTACAATAAGTTTTAATTTTTTTGCGGAAGCTGTCATAACAATTACGAACGAAGCAAGGTTTATAAATAAATATTGACTTTTTCAGGCACGCAAGGTTATAATATTATGGAAAAATTAAACGGAGGAAGTTTATCATGTTAGTTTCTGCAAAAGATATGATGAAAAAGGCCTACGAAGGTCATTACGCCGTAGGTCAGTTTAACATCAATAACCTTGAATGGACAAAAGCGATCCTGCTTACTGCTCAGGAAAACAATTCACCCGTTATACTCGGCGTTTCCGAAGGCGCAGGTAAATACATGTGCGGATACAACACTGTTGTCGGAATGGTAAATGGGATGATTGACACGCTCGGCATTACCGTGCCCGTGGCACTCCATCTTGACCATGGTTCATATGAAGGTGCAAAGGCTGTTATAAGAGACGGATTCTCGTCAGTTATGTTTGACGGTTCTCATTACGGCATAGAAGAAAATATAGAAAAAACAAAAGAAATCATAGCGCTTGCGGCTGAAAAAGGTCTTTCGGTTGAAGCGGAGGTCGGTGCTATCGGCGGTGAAGAAGACGGCGTTGTAGGCAAGGGCGAGGTTGCAGACGCTGACGAGTGCAAGCTTATTGCAGATCTCGGCGTAACGATGCTGGCTGCCGGAATCGGAAATATCCACGGAAAATACCCTGCAAATTGGGCAGGACTTGACTTTGACGCATTAAAGCTTATTTCCGAAAAGACAAACGGCATGCCGCTTGTTCTTCACGGAGGCACGGGCATTCCTGCCGATATGATTAAAAAAGCGATTTCTATGGGTGTTGCAAAAATCAACGTAAACACCGAATGTCAACTCGCTTTTGCAGAGGCAACAAGAAAATATATAGAAGCAGGTAAAGACCTCGAGGGCAAGGGCTTTGACCCCAGAAAGCTGTTGGCTCCCGGCTTTGAGGCTATAAAAGCTACCGTAAAAGAAAAAATGGAATTGTTCGGTTCTATAAACCGCGCATAATTAAATCATAAAAAAGCAGGCGCAATGTTTTCCTGCGCAAAGCCTTCAGGTTTTCTCTTACATGCAGAGCTGCAAAGCTGCATTTTTATGTAAAAAGATGATTTTTGTTAAAAATGACGGAGACAAAATTCTCCGTCATTTTTTATTTACTTATTTAGTTTTCACAAAATGCCACATTACTGAATAAGGATCGGTCTCCCGCGTCTTAACCTCAATACCGTTCACAAGCGTTCTTCCATCAAAAATATCGCCGCTGACCGTATCAAAATACCGAGCGTTCTCATCAGCTTCCGGGATTTTAAGATATACCCTGGCAGCGCTTTCACCGTAACTCTGCTCGAAGCTGAGCAAAAACTCCGTATGCTGTGCATCTGTAAAGTAATAAGCATAGTAATTGCTGTCAAACGGACTGAAGATACGGTAAAAATCGCCTCTAAGTATCAAATGCTCGTAACTGCGGTAAGCTTCGACCTGAGCCTTGACAGTAGCCTTTATAAGGTCGTCGGCATTTGGCAGATGCATTTCGTAACCGAGCGGACCGTTGAGTGCAACATGCCAACGATATTTAAGCTCGTCGGGATTTTTACAGATATTTTTCGGATTTGAAACATGGCAGCTCATTGTGCAAGTCGGGTATGCAAGCGTTGATGAATATTGTATCTTCATACGTTTTTTTGGCCAAGTATTATCACTCGTCCAAATCTGCGTAGAGTATTTCATCATGCCCAGGTCATAGCGTCCGCCTCCGCCCGAGCAGTTTTCAATCATGGCGCCCGGAAAATGCTTAGTAAACCAACGATAAAGATCATAGACGCCGAGCATATAGCGGTATGCAGTTTCGCCCTGTCTTTCAGGCGGAAGTGCAGGCGAGCCCACCTCCGACATATGTCTGTTCATATCCCACTTGAAGTAATCAATAGAAATGCCGTCAAATGAATCTGAAAAGGACTTTTTAAGATATTCCACAACGTCCCTATTGGACATATCTAAAACAAGCTGGTTACGCGAAAGAGTGCTGTTACGGTCTGTGCATCTTATACACCACTCGGGATGGGCGCGGTAAAGATCACTGTCGGGGTTTACCATCTCAGGTTCTATCCAAATGCCGAACTTTATTCCGTACGCCTTTACACGGTCGACAAACGATTTCAGACCGTCTCTAAATTTATTCTTGTTAACATACCAGTCTCCCAGTCCTGCCTTATCGTTATTTCTTGCGCCGAACCAACCATCGTCCATGACCAGCATATCGATGCCGGTATCAGCTGCGGACTTAGCAAAGCGCAGCATTTCTTTCTCGTCGATATCGAAATAACATGCCTCCCAAGTATTTAAAACAACCGGGCGTTTTTCAAACGGCTCAGGCGGAAGAATGTGAGCGCGGACAAAACGGTGGAAATTTCTCGACATGCCGCCGAGACCATTTTTCGAATAAGTCATGACCGCCTCAGGGGTTATAAAGC
Organism: uncultured Eubacteriales bacterium; assembly: GCA_902492505.1. Taxonomy (GTDB): domain Bacteria; phylum Bacillota; class Clostridia; order Oscillospirales; family QAKW01; genus RGIG9041. The sequence continues at coordinate 9,823 of CABULU010000038.1, read as the reverse complement.
TGTCGCCGTCCTCCAGCAGCCAGTTGAAATTCTCACTACCCAGTCCTAAAGACACACGGGTAAAGCCGGTCTGATCCACCTCGGTTTCACTTAAAAAGTTCCCGCTGTATACAAAATTAAACCCATATACGTCGCCGTCCCGTTCAGTCGCATTTTTAGCACACAAAGCAGTAAACGGATTGTACTGATGGCTGGACGCGCCGCGGCGACTCATAACGCTCTGCACGCCGTGAAACAGCGGCACGCGCTGAAAGCTGCGCTCGGCATTATGCGCGCCGTACAGACTTATCATATCAAAATCGGAGGTCGGCAAGTCAAGCATAAGACTCATTATTTTTTCAACAGTAACCGGCGCACCACTTTCATTTTCCACAAGTGCATAGCGTGAAATAACATCCTCATTGGGAAACACAGTATAAAAAAGCTTCAACGAACAGCCGCTGACGCTGTCTAAAAGCGAAAGCTCCAGCGTCTGAGTATCACTGTCCGCTTCGGAATACGGAAGGCGCGGTAAATTCATTCGTCCGTCAAAAATACGGTAACCGTCGTATGTAAAATGCGTGACGCTGTCACCGTTTTTATTCTTTATACGCAGCGGCGTAATGCGAAAATCCCCGCTTCCGAAGTAGGAATACTCCGCCATTCCGATATCCGGACTGTAGCTCAGCCCATGCTCATCAAAATACGGAGAAAAAGACTTATACGGATTTTGATACGAAATACCGCCATGACAGTCTTTTTTACCGTAATACAAATGCACCGGATATTTGTCAAATAAAATCTGCATGACATAACAGGTGTTTGCGGTCTCTAAAGTAAATCTTGCAAACTTGTCGTCATAATGTACAGGCATTATATTTCCCTCTCATTCTCGATAGTTACCGCCAGTATATCAGAAATAGAAAGTGTTGTAAATACCAAATACAAAAATATAGAATATACAAAAACAGAATAAACCCCTCCGCCTGAAACGAAAGGGTTTTTAGAATTCTGTAAATTTAATAGCTTTGCAGTCTTATATCTTCTGCTTAACTTTAGCCGCCTTACCGACTCTGTCGCGAACGTAGTAGAGCTTGGCACGTCTTACTTTACCACGGCGGACTATCTCAACTTTCTCTACCTTAGGCGAGTTTACGAGAAAAGTTCTCTCTACACCGACGCCGTAAGCTACGCGCCTGACCTTAAACGTCTCTGAAATACCACCGCCGTGCTTAGCGATAATTGTACCCTCAAACACCTGAATTCTTTCGCGGTTGCCCTCTTTAACTTTTACGCTTACACGAACGGTATCGCCGATATTAAGTTCAAATCTGTCGGCTTTAATTTGCTCGTCAGTTACAGCTTTCAAATAATCCATTGTAACGTCTCCTCCTTAAATTTTTTAGGGGTTCACAGGCATTCATGCGAGCAAATGCAGCGGACTGCCTGTCGGAAAATATCCGTCAATCCAAGATATAATAGCATATCTGTTTGTATTTTGCAACAGTTTTTTCAATTTTCTATACTTATACTGACAATTTCAGGAAAATTATTAAGACGCAGCGGCAAAAATGTATTTCCGGCTCCGCCCGAGACTATCATAACACTGCCGTTTTCTTTATACAAACCCTTTGAATATTTGGGGAAAAATCCCTCATCCGGCGCCAGCAATGCACCGAAAAACGGAATCCTGATAAGTCCTCCGTGGACATGCCCGCACAAAACAAGGTCGATATCATAGCCGGAAATCGTCTGCTCCCTGTCAAATTCCGTCGGACGGTGAACAACTGCAATTTTAAAATTATCAAGGCGTTCGAAAAGCGCCAAAAGATCCCGGCGCTGCTGCGTTTTGTCAATGATACGGTCGGAAATACCCAAAACCGAAAATTTGTCGTAAATCTTGTAGCGTTCGTCAAGAACGATATCCGAACAGTTAAGTTTCTCTATAACATGCTCCCGGCCAAGAACCGCCTCATGATTTCCGGTCACATAATAAACATCCGAGATACCGCGCAGCTCTGACAAGAACAGAGCTGCGGTTTTATAATCGGGACGGCGGCGGTCAACAAGATCGCCGGCTATAATTATAATATCCGGCGTACAGGCACGGATCTTCTTAACTATACTGCCAAGCAGCCTTTTATTATTATGAAAATCGCTTATCAGCACTATTTTCAAACCACCGCAGGGCTTTTCTGTCTTTAGCTTATATTTCTTAACAACGGAAACATTATTATATAGCAACAGTAAAAACGTAATAAACGCTAAAAACACCAATATCGTAAATAAGAATTCCGACATAACGTTTCCTTTCTGCAAATTATTAAATTTTCGTCAAATGTTGACAAATTTTGTTAAACACTGTATACTTATTTTATAAAGGTATATTTTGGAGGTGACAGCCGGTGCGTCGTTCGGCATCAAAGAAGCTTACTCTGTTTATTATTGGCTGCGCGGTAAATATCATCCTGTTCTCACTTTCAAAATATCTTAAATTCCCGCTTTGGCTTGATTTCACGGGAAGTTTTTACATCACGGCGGTTTGCGGGCCGCTGCCCGGTGCAGTTTCCTTTATAATTCATATAACGCTTCTTGCAGTGCTGATTGACGGAGTCGGAGCCCTGTGGCTTGCACTGCCGATGCTTTTTGCCGCAGCGGTCATCTACACCGCAAGGCACTTTTTCCTGCTCGGAAAGCCGTTGTACCATGTATGTACAGTATTCTTAAGCTCGCTTGCTGCGTCCGTCGGATACTTCGTTATTTTTATTGCAAATCAGTTGCCTGCACGATACGAATCATACAGGGGTGCGATTAATGCCGTCGCTGAATCGCATGGCAGGCTTTTGGGGGCACTGCTTCCGGCAATTGCAATTTCATTTGCGGAAATGATACCATGCCTGTCACTGTTTACGGCAATGTATTTTTTGACACCGCGCCCCAAAAGCTCACTCAGTTTCAAAAAGTAACAAATACGACCTAAAAGTACGTAAATTTCTTTACGTACTTTTTTATTTACATTGTCTCGGGAGCCTCGATATTCATAAGGCCGAGAGCGTTCTTAATGACTGTTTTCGTACACATTACAAGGGCCATTCGTCCGCGCACCACATCATCCGCTTCGCCCTTTATACGGCATGCATTATAAAAGCTGTGAAAAGCGGAGGCAACATCAATGACGTACTTTGTTATTTTTGAGGGTTCCAGCGACCTTGCAGCCGATGCTATTTCATCCGGGAAGCGGGCAAGCGCACTGATAAGCGCCCGCTCGTGCACGGTATCAAAATTATACTCTGCACAGCTGTCCTTCACATCGGCATTTACGTTGCGCAGAATTGAGCATATGCGTGCATGAGCATACTGCACATAATACAGCGGGTTTTCGCTGTCCTGCTTTACGGCAAGCGACAGGTCAAAGTCCATAACAGATTCGGAACGGTTCATGTTGAAGAAAAACCTTGCGGCGTCTGCGGGAATTTCATCAAGCAAATCGGACAGTGTAATACTCTTGCCGGTACGCTTTGACATTTTAAACGGTTTCCCGTCCCGCATAAGGCGCACAAGCTGCATCAGTACAACGTCCAGTCTCTCCGGGGCAATATTCAAAGCCTTCATGCCCGCCTTGTATCTTATTGTGTGTCCGTGATGATCCGCACCCAATACATTTATGCAGCGTTCAAATCCGCGCTCCACAAACTTGTTGCGATGATAGGCAAGGTCAACGGCGTAATATGTATAGAAGCCGTTTGCTTTAACCATAACCTCGTCTTTCTCACATCCGTAATCTGTTGCACGAAACCATTTTGCGCCGTCCGCCTCATAAATTGCGCCTGCCTTTTCAAGGAGAGCTATCGTTTCGGCTACGTATCCGCTTTCATGCAGCGTAGATTCACGGAACCAGTTATCATAAACAATTTTATATTTTTCAAGATCGCTTTGCATACGCGCTATATTCTTTTCAAGACCGAACGCCACAAGCGAATTCACAAGAGCGGGCTTGTCCTCAAAGGATATGTCGGGATTCTGACGGGCGTACTCGCGCGCAAGTTCCTTTATATCGTCACCGTGATATCCGTCATCGGGGAACTCCATGCTGTCCTCACCGTTTTTCAGCTGGTAAAGCCGCGTAAACAGGGACTCACCGAACAAAGACACCTGGTTGCCTGCATCATTGACATAAAACTCACGCGAAACATCTGCACCCGCATAGCTTAGAACCGATGACAGACAGTCGCCTATAATGCCGCCGCGCGCATTACCCATATGCATTGGACCTGTCGGGTTGGCAGACACAAACTCCACAAGTATCTTCTCGCCGTGCAGACAGTCGGTCTTCCCAAACTCTCCGCCCAGTTCCAGTATGTTATCCACCTGCTGTGAATAATATTTTGCAGACAGCAAAAAATTTATAAATCCTGGACCTGCAACGCAGACGCTCTCAATAAGCTCGCCCTTGTCAAGCCGACGCGCAATTTCGTTTCCGATAAGTGCAGGCGCTTTTTTGAGCAGCTTTACATTTTTCATTGCAAAGTTTACGGAAAAGTCGCCGTTTGAAGCGTCTTTGGGCACCTCCACCTCGAAATCCGCAAGCTCGGCGCGCGGCAGAGCACCGTCCTGCACGCACAATTCATATGCCGCAGCAACCTTGTCTTTTATAATCGCCTTCATGTGTTCAAGCGGGTTTCTGACTGCCATTTTATATTTCCTCCGTTTTAATTATAACTTTATTCTCGTCTGCCTCTCCTCCCGCCGAAATCAGATATTCAAGCGTAAGAGTACCGTCAGTATCAAGCCTGTTGTCAACTCTGCGAGCGGTTATTTCAAAAGACAACGTACCCAAAGGCGTAATATACCGCGACATATGCATAGTACCCTCTTCTATTTCCATGCGCGTTGCGCTTTTATGACGCAGAATCGTAACATGCTTTCCCTTAATCTTTACAGAGCATGGCTCGCCGTCATGTTCATACATTATATATAACGAGCCGCTTTTTTCAAAGACCGAAGCCTGACAACAAATGTTTTCCATTCCGTCAGAGCTTATCGTAAGCTGTATTTTCTTTTTATTTTCAGTATTTTTCAATATCTATTTTATGTACCTCGCCGTTAATTGACCGACGCATGAATATACCGCCCAGCGTTTCAAAATTTTCAATGCTATCGCTTACAAAATAGCGGTGACTTCCCGCTTCCCGCTCACTTAAAAGCCCGCGGGCAGCCAGCATGTCACGCACTGTCTTTGCTGCCTCTCTGCCCGGATTTATAAGACGCACATCATGCCCTATATAATCGCCTATTGTATGCGCAATTATAGGATAGTGCGTACAGCCCAAAATCACGGTGTCGGCATGAAACGGCAAAAGCTGTGAAAGATAAAGCTCAATCGCATTTACTATAAGCGGATCGTTTTTTTCAATATGTCCGTTCTCCACAAGCGGGACAAAGAGCGGACAGGCTATACTCATTGTATCGCAATGCGGCGCAATCTCATGCAGAATTTTCTCATACGCACCCGATTTTATCGTTGCGGGCGTACCGATTATACCTATTCTGCCGTTTTCACTGCAAAAAGCCGCGGCACGCGCCGCGCTGTCAATAACCCCGATTACGGGGAACGGATAATCATTCTTCACCTTATCCAGCGCAACCGCTGAGATTGTTCCGCAGGCGACAAGCGCCGTCTTAACATGAAACTCGGACAAAAAGTTAAGATCCTGTCGCGCATAACGTATTATAGTATCAGCACTTCGCGTGCCGTACGGTACACGCGAAGTGTCGCCGAAATATACAATATCCTCACGCGGAAGAAGCCTGCAAAGTTCCTTCATAGCAGTAAGCCCGCCAAGCCCGCTGTCAAAAACGCCGATAGCGTTTTCTCTCATATCCTGTCCTCCGCAAGCGCCAAGGATATCAGCCTGTCGGCAAGCTCACAGCCTGCACAGCAGGAATGAGCCATCAGTTTGGGGTACATGCTGATATCGGTAAATCCGGGAATTGTGTTAAGCTCATTAAAAATGACTCTCCCGTCGGCACAGACAAAAAAATCCACGCGCGCCATTCCCTGACACTCCATAGTTTTATAAACCTTAACAGCGGTGTTGCGCACCTCATCTGAAATCTCGTCGCTTATTTTTGCGGGTATAAACAGCTCGGAGCTATCGTCTTTATATTTTGAATCGTAACTGTAAAACTCCCGGGACGGCGCAATCTGACCGCATAAGGATGCCGTCGGCTCGCTGTTTCCGATAACCGCAACCTCCACCTCGCTGCCGTCAATAAATTCCTCTACCAACACCTTAAAGTCATGCCGCGCCGCCTCAAGCAGACCCGCCTCAAGCGTTGCACGGTTTGAGCATTTTACCACACCGACGCTGGAGCCGGCGGAAACGGGCTTTACAAAAACCGGATACTTAAAGTGCGCTTCCACCCTGTCCGCAGCGCCGCCGACATTTTTTAAAAGACTTGACGAGTAGAACATTTTCCACCCCGCCTGTGAAATACCGGCGCGCTCACACAGTATTTTGGTAATCACCTTATCCATACTGCACGCAGCACTTGTCATAGTGGTTGTGACCTGGGGTATACCCGCAAGCTTTAACAGCGCCGCGGCCGCGCCGTCTTCACCGTTTTTACCGTGCAGAATCGGAAACGCCACATCAATTTTTATGTTTTTTCCGCCGACGACATAAATACCGCGCACGCCGCGGTCGGGAGCTATAAACGCGTTTCTGCTGTCAGCGTCCAGCCACTTACCGCTGCGTATCTGAGCCGGCGTTGCATCTGTCAGGAACCACTTCCCGTCGCGGGTAATGCCTAAAACATACACATTATATTTATCCCTGTCAAGGATAGAAACAACATTAGCAGCGGACAGGCAGGAAATCTCATGCTCATTAGACACGCCGCCGAAAATGACCGCCACATTTAATTTTTCAGCCATAAAAATACCTTCTTAAAAATAATATTTATATTAGGAAAATTCAGTAAGTATAATATTTATAATAACACTATTTATGCCGTATGTAAAGATTAATATTCTCAATTTTACCCGACATTTTAAATAAAACTAACACTGACGGCAAAAGCATTGCAAAATTTACGATATCCGCCGCCTGCCATAATATTGACGCAGGAAGCACCGCACCAAAAAATGCGGCACAGATAAAAGCTGCATCATACCACCCGCTTTTACAGGTCAAATACTGAAGCGCGCGCTTTGCAAGGTAATACCATCCTATCATGGTTGCAAACACAAAAAGCGTCATCGATATCCATAGAAGCCAGCTGCCAAAAGGCAGCGACGAAAACGCCCCGCGCACCGTCATGTCTGCGTCAGAGCCTGCCCCTGCACCGCTCATTACAAACATTATGCCCGTTACGGCACACATAACAACAGTGTCCCAAAAGGTTGTAGTCATAGCGCTAAGCGCACTCATACCGATATTTTTGTCGCCGGATTCCGCTGCAAGTATGCCTCCGCTGCCAAGACCGCTTTCATTTGAATAAAGCCCGCGCGTTATTCCGTGCTTCACAGCGGCGCCAAATGCGCCGGCGCCCGCACTTTTGATGCTGAGCGCACCGGACAGTATTCTGCCCAAAGCATCGGGAAGAGCTTTAAAGTCAAGCGCTATTACCGCAAGGCTTGCCACAAGGAAGCCAAGCGACATGACCGGAACCAAAAGTCCGCTCACCTTTGCAATGCCCGAAAGTCCGCAGGATACTGTAAGGACCAAAAGCGCAGTCAAAAAAGCGCCTGTCAACCAGTTATCCGTCGGAATAACCGACGACAAAGACCGGGACGGTACAGCCGCGCCCATAAACAGACCTCCCAGCGCACAAAAGACAGACCAAAAAACCGCCGTGCGCCGATAGCCGAGTCTGCCGAGAATCACCATTGTTCCGCCGATTTCACTTCCGCCGCGCTTTTGAGTATACCTCATCGCAAGATAGCTTTCGGCATATTTAGTCGGCATTGCAAGAAGTCCGCACACCCACATCCAGAAAACGGCTCCGGGACCCCCGCCGGATATTGCCACGGCAACACCCGTAATGTTTCCCGGACCGATTGTCGTGCCGAGAGCCGCCGCAAACGCAGCATAAGTACCAATTCCCTTTTCCGCACCGTTCTGCTTGGGCGAAAATGAATATTTAATGCCCTTAAATGTATATTTCTGAATGAAACGAAGCTTAAACGTAAAGAACAGATGACAGAACATCAGAATAAAAACCATAAGCACCACCTTTATTCACTATATTGACGTTTTTCAGGAAATAGCATATAATATTTTTATGGATGATAAATTTTTTATGAAAAAGGCGCTCAGGCAGGCGCAGCTTGCATACATGTCAGGAGAAGTTCCGGTCGGCGCGGTTATCGTTAAGGACGGAAAAGTTATCGCAAGAGGCAAAAACGCGAGAGAAACGGGAAAAAACGCCGTTTTGCATGCAGAACTCACCGCAATACAAAAGGCGTGTAAAAAGCTGGGCGGGTGGCGGCTGATAGGCTGCACGCTGTACGTCACGCTGGAACCGTGCATAATGTGTGCAGGGGCGATAATGAATTCGAGAATCGAACGGATTGTAATCGGAACATCGGACAAAAAGGCAGGAGCATACGGCGGAATCATGGACATAAACTCCCTTCCTGTAAACCACATTCCCCAGGTTGAAATCGGCATTTTAGAGGAGCAGTGCTCGGAAATCTTAAAGGACTTTTTCAAACAGCTGAGACTTAAAAAACGTATTTAACAAAAAGTTCAAAGTTTGATAACAACTTGAATTGTCCGGTATGCTATACTGTAACCAAGATAAGAAAAACTTATCTTAATCCCCCTCCTATTTTTAATGCAAAACAGTAAAGCGGCGCCGGGCAACCGGCGCCGCTTTACTGTTTTGCGGCAGCGTATACAAGTTTTTATTGTAAAAAAGTAATTTGCGTGATATAATAACCGCAAATCGGTTATTATATCACCGACATATATATTCAAGGAGAATTGTTATGGATTTTATCGATGAAGTTTTGCAGAAAGCACAAAAGGCCGGAAGATTCATTGCAGATAAGGCTGACACCGCAGTCGACTACGTCTCGCTCGAATACAAGGCTTCGTCGCTGCGCTCGAAGCTGGACTCACAGTATAAAGAGCTCGGCAGACTTTATTATAAGCTGTCGCAGACCCAAGCGAAAGACTGCGGAGAGCTTCAGGAAATATCGGATTCGATAAGGGCGCTGCTTTGCGAGCTAAACGCCGTTGAAGAGGATATGCGCAGATATAAAAATATATGCCCCGAGTGCAGAGCAAGCAATCCGTCCAAAGCAGAGTACTGTTCAAAGTGCGGAACAAAACTGAAGTAGGAGAAAAGCTTTGTCAAAAGTACAAAAAAATTTTTTGAGCGGCGCACTTATACTCACCGTCGCAAATGTTATAGTTAAAATAATCGGCGCAGTATACAAAATTCCGCTGGCAAATCTCATCACGCCTACCGGCATGGATTTTTACAATGATGCATATCAGATATACTCACTGCTGTTTGTAATCTCCACGGCGGGCGTGCCGGTGGCAATAGCAAAGCTTGTAAGTGAAGCAATTGTCGCCAAGCGCCTTGAAGAACCGAAAAAAATACTCAGAATATCGCTGAAAATGTTTGCTGCCATCAGCTTCACGCTCATGGTACTCGTAATAGTGTTTGCACGTCCGCTTTCGCTGATGCTGTCAAACAGTTCTACAAACTACTGCATTTATATGATTGCGCCGTCCATTTTCCTGGTTATTATCTCCGCCGCAATCAAAGGCTATTTTCAGGGCTACAAGTGCATGACGCCGTCCGCCGCATATCAGGTAATTGAGGC
>CABULU010000037.1 GCA_902492505.1 uncultured Eubacteriales bacterium | reverse complement strand
CCCAGTTCCTGAAACTCCGCACTGTCGGCGTTGCCGGTCTCGAACTTGGCAATACAGGCAGCGCTGCCGCCGCCGTGAACATAGCTTACAAGGTCACCCTCAAGTCTTTCAAATCTGCGAATTTTCATATTCTCGCCGATTTTAAGAATTTTTTCTCTAAGTATATCCTCAACCGTAAACTCGGTATCACCGAATTTACACTTGAGAAGAGCATCAACATCGGCGGGGTTATAATCGGCAACCGCTTTAGCCGCGCCGTTTACAAGCTCCTGAAATTCCGCGTTCTTTGCAACAAAGTCAGTTTCCGAGTTAACCTCGATGATAACTCCGACTTTCTTTTCTTTGTCTATATATACGCTTACCATACCATCAGCGGCAATTCTTCCCGCCTTTTTAGCCTGAGCGGCAAGTCCCTTCTCGCGGAGAAGCTCGATAGCCTTATCCTGGTCACCGTTTGCCTCCGTAAGCGCTTTCTTACAATCCATCATGCCGCAGCCGGTCTTCTCACGAAGAGCCGCGACGTCTTTTGCCGTAAAGCTCATACTACACTCTATCTCCTTTTATATTACTCGGCAGCCTCTTCACTGTCCGCCGCCGCCTCTTCATCTGATTCCTCTTCAAACTGCTCGCCCTGTTTTCCCTCTAAAACAGCGTTTGCCATCGTCTCGGCTATAAGCTTAACCGCACGGATAGCGTCGTCGTTTCCGGGAATGGGATATTCTATTTCATCTGGGTCACAGTTGGTATCAACAATAGCAACAACCGGAATTCCCAGTGAATGTGCTTCCGAAATCGCAATTTTTTCCTTTTTGGGATCTACTACAAACATCACTGTCGGGGCATTCGGCATATCCTTGATACCGCCGTAATTTTTCTCAAGAATTTCCTTCTCGTGCAGAAGACCGAGAACCTCTTTCTTAGGCAGAAGCTCAAACGTGCCGTCCTCTTCCATCTTTTCTATCTGGCGCAGACGCTGGATACTCTTTTTGATTGTCTTGAAGTTTGTAAGCATGCCACCCGGCCAACGCTCGCTGACATAAAACATGTCAACACGCTTTGCCTCTTCACGGATAGAATCCTGTGCCTGCTTTTTGGTTCCGACAAATAAAATAGTGCCGCCCTCAGCCACAGTATCGCGAACAAACATGTACGCCTCTTCGATTTTCTTGACGGTTTTCTGCAGGTCGATGATGTGAATACCGTTTCTTTCCGTAAAGATGTACTCACTCATTTTAGGGTTCCATCTTCTGGTCTGGTGTCCGAAATGAACGCCTGCCTCCAACAATTGTTTCATTGAAACTACTGACATGACAATGTCCTCCTTTTTAGTTTATACCTCCACCCGGCGTATGTTCGCCAAACCGGCAGTGCCGGCAACAACGGCGTACACCGAAGTGTGCGTATTACGGTTTGCTATTATATCATAAAAATACCGCGATTTCAAGTGTTTGGAAATATTTTTTAATCAACTTTATTATTTAAATATAAAATTCCCCAGCGGACAGAGCATCAGGCGTTAAAGCGCCGCCTGCGCCCAAAGGCGGGGGAATACTGTTAAAATCAATTCAAGTCAGATATTCTGTTTGAAATTTTCAACGGTATTTGAAATATCTCTTTCGGCAAGGTCAATGTACTGAGTAAAATCATCAAGATAGTGACGTATAGTGGTGAGCCGGGTATCCATTTCGGATTTTGAGAGCATAACGTTCTTTTTCATTTCCCTGAAATCGCCCTCAAGCCGCGCCATTTTCTCAAAAGTCTCCTCAAGCAGCTGAGCGGAACGCTTTTCAGCGTCATTCATAACCTCCGCCGCGTCGGTGCGTGCCTTTATCATAAGTTCCGCAAGCATTTCCTTCTGCTCGTCGTACATAGCGGATTTTTCGCGCAGTGCGTTTAACTCCTCACGGATAATGTAAACTCCGCCCTCGCTGTCCTGCTTATACTTATTTTCAAGCTCCAGCTCCAGCTTCACTCTCAGTTCACGCTCGGCGTCGGCATAAATTTTTTGACGCAGCTCGTTCTCCGCATCCGCTGAATTTGCATTTTCCGCCTCGCTCACACGGACTCTTAAGCGGGAAAGCTCGGTCTCCTTGCTGTCCAGCTGAGCTTTGAGCTCCTCCATTTGAGAATTAAGCGTCATTATATAATCCGCGACATCCTGCTTGTTGTAGCCGCGAAATTCGGTTTTGAAAATCTCACTCATTACGTTGTCCCCCGCATGAAAGCCGTTATTTATAACAGTATATCATTGCGGGCAGCAAAAATCAACTGCTTTTTCAATACTTAAGAATATCCGGCACGCCGTTTTTAAACACCAAAAGCCCGTCGTCCACCTCAACACTGTCAAATTCCACACTGAAAAGCTCGGAAAAATCGTCCTCCTCGATAAACGGACTTATAAGCCCCTTATCAATAGGCACGCCGGCTACGGTAACCGACTCTATCTCAAACGCCGCCATGCCGCCGTTATCCGAAAGACCGCCGGTAACCTCGATATTACGGTGCTCCACGGCGGACAGCAAAAGAGAATATTTTTCAAGCTCGGGATACTGCTTTAACAGCGCGGATTTATCCTTTATCTCGCCGTCAGACTTCAGCTCAACGCTGACATTATTTAAAAATCCGTCAAGAGAAAAAATATTGCGCGCAAGCTCCGTTATTTGATCCTCCGTAAAGGAAACAGCTCCGACATTATCGGGTATATCCGTAAATTCCTCTTTCGCACTCTGCTCGTCCGCTTCGCTCCGACTCGGCGCAGGCTGCTCCTCTGCGCCGCCGCCCTGTGAATTGAGATACAGCATAAACGCAAGCACAAAGCATGCGCACACAAGCAGAGAAATAGTAAACGCCATCATCCAATTTTTTGTATATTGCTTCACTTTCACACTCTCCGTTCTCATTTTATTGTATCAGAAAATGAGAAATTTATAATATATATTGAAAAAACAAATCAAAAAAGTTATACTGGTTATGAGGTGAAAAAATTGAAAAGAAAACAGCTTACCGCAATACTATGCGTTATCATACTAATAATTGCCGCAGTTACAGTCGTATCGGTGACGGATGTTATCGGCGGCAAAAATCCGAGCCAGCAGGACCGAACAGATGACACAGGCAGTGAAACAAACGAAAATACCGACGCAGGAGAAAACGATAAGCCCGGTAAAGACGACAGTAATCCCGATACGAATGAAAACAGCAAGCCGGATGAAACCGATAAAAATAATGACAGAGGCAGCGGTTATAAAAGCTTTTCGCTGACAAAAAACATGAGCGCGGTTCAGGCATATGAATATCTTGATGAATTTTTAAATTCCAAATACTCAATTTTAATAAACAAGCAGCACAAGGTCGGCTCCGACTACGAGCCTGAAAATCTTGTGATTCCGAGCGGCTGCGACTATCAGATGGAGCAAACGGCGGCAAATGCGCTTTCCGACATGCTGTCAGCAGCAAGAGCGGACGGATACAGCGACCTTATTCTTTACTCGGGATACAGAACATATTCGTCTCAGAAAAACAAATTCGAAACAAGAACACAGCGATACCTGAATGAAGGATATTCACTGGCACAGGCTGAAGAAAAAGCCGGGGAATACATCGCGCCTCCCGGTTCGAGTGAACACCACACCGGACTTGCAGCAGATGTCTGCTCATCAAAAATAGTCTCTAAATTCGGCTATCTTGACGACAGCTTTGACAGCACAGATGAGTACAAATGGCTAAAAGAGCACTGCGCGGAATACGGATTTATCATGCGCTATCGCAAGGATGCGGAGGATATCACGGGATTTTTATATGAGCCGTGGCACTACCGCTATATCGGCGTAGAACACGCCAAGGCCTGCACAGAGCTCTCAATAACCTATGAAGAGTATTATGAAATGCTTATCAAACTGCGCGATGAAGCAAAGGCGGACGCCGGGCTTTAAAGCATATAGTTTTTGCATAAATAAAGGAAATGCGTACAAAATAAGCCACGAGGTGATTGACCCCGTGGCTTTTATTATTTTACGGTGCTTTATTTTATATTTTGCGGTGATTTTGGCAGTGCGGATAATGGGCAAGCGGCAGATAGGCGAGCTTCAGCCGAGCGAGCTTGTTATAACAATACTTATTTCGGAACTGGCGTCCATGCCGATACAGGACACCGACAAGCCGATTTTATCAGGCATATTCCCCATTTTCACGCTTGCGGCGATTGAGCTGGGTATATCTCTTATAACCCTGAAATCTATAAAAACCCGTTACTTTTTCTACGGAAAACCTATTGTAATGGTATACAAGGGTCAAATATATCAGCACGAGATGAAACGCGCTCGGGTATCCATCGACGACCTAACAGAGGCGATGCGCACATCGGGAGTAATGAAAATCGAAGATATCGATTATGCGATACTTGAGACAAACGGAAACGTAAGCATAATTTCAAAGCCGGAAAAGCTGCCGCTCACTCCCCAGGATATGAAGGTTAAACCCGCCGATACAAACGACATGCCCGACAATATAATAATAGACGGCAGGGTAATCAAGGAAAATATGCCCGAAGGTTTGTCAGACGGCTGGCTTGACCGGGTGCTGGCAGCCCAGGGAGTATCTGACCCCAAAGAAATATTTTTGCTGACGCGCGACAGCGACGGCAAAACATTTATTGTAAAAAAGGAGAAAAAACAGCGTGAAAAGAAGCATCATCTGCTTTAGCCTTCTTTTTATTCTGATTGTTACAGGAGCCGTTTGCGAAATTTTCTATTGCAATTCGCTTGCACGGGACATTGATGATATGATAAATGAATGCCAGAATTCTGACTTTGACGAAAAAGCGGGTCTGTGCCGAAAGATGTCCGACAGATTTGACAGCTCGGAAGCGCTAAACGAGCTTTTCTTTTCACGCGAGCTGATTGATAAAATCAGCCGAGGAATAAGCGACCTTATAGTATATGCGGAATATAATGACGAAAAAAATTTCGAGCGGGCGCTGAACAGTCTCAAAATCTGCAATCAGGAAATATACAACGCCGGTATATTTTAACCAATATCCGCCGAGCTGCATAATATAGGTTAAGAACGCAAAGGCGGTGGGGGTCGGACGATGAATCAACGTAATTTAAAGATTTTCGGGCTGGCTATCACCTGCTTTTCGCTCGGCACGATAATGCAGATATTCATACCGGATATTTTTTTAGTTCTGATATTCGCATGCGTACTGCTTGTTATCGGTATATTTTTGCTAAAAGGCTGAAGGAGGAGAGCCACAGTTGAAAGTAGTCGTTATAAAGCCGCCCCGCATGATTGCAGGAATTTTGAAAAAGATTTTCAAAATACATAACTGATAAAAAAACAACACTATCCGCAGGGGTCAAAAGCGGATAGTGTTGTTTTTTGCACGACAGCCACGTGCTTATACCGAGTATGTGTAGCATTAATATAGATTGTATACGTATTATAATATGTAAAATCCGATTATTTTGTCGAATTTTGTCTGAATTTTTACATTTTTGTCCTTCAATATAGAACGCGCTGCAAATAAGGATTATATTCCGTCGTAATTATTATAGTTCACATATAAACTAAAGTCAATAGTCAACATCTAAACTATAGTAATATTGTGAATATATTACAAATGAGGAATATAAAAATGGATTATGCACAAAGGATAAAGGATCTGCGCACAGACAACGACAAAACGCAAAAAGAAACCGCGCAGGTATTGCAGACCACTCAAAGCTATTACTCACAGTATGAAAACCGAAAAAGGGAAATGCCGATTCATCATCTTATTACCTTATCCAAATATTACGGAGTGACCACCGATTATATACTGGGTCTTACCGATATTAAGAATATATGTCTATAAAACGCACCGGAAGTGCGTTTTTTTATTTTACATAATCCTGAATAAAAACATCTTAACCTAATACACTAAGTCGATATATAGACTAAAGTTATTAGTCTATATTTAAGCTATGATAGGATTTTGAAAAATTATCAAAAAAAGGAATGAAAAGGTTTGGATTATGTAAAAAGAATTCGTGATTTACGTGAAGACAATGACAAGACGCAAAGAGAAATCGCCCAGATTCTGCAAACAACACAGAGCTATTATGCTCAGTACGAAAACGGCAGGCGGGAGCTGCCGATTCATCATCTTATTACGCTATGCCGATACTATAACGTATCAGCAGATTACATGCTGGGATTTACAAACGTATGCCGCCCGCTGAAGGATCATACAAAATAAAGACGATTCCCAAAAAATATATCAGACGTGCATAAAGTTTTATGCACGTCTGACGGCTTTATATATTATAAAGTAATAAACCGGCTAATTTTTCCCGCCGAACTTCACCTTGGCACGCTGAGTGTTTGAAAGTATAGCTTTTCTCAGACGCAGGTTTTCGGGCGTCACCTCAATAAGCTCATCGTCCGAAATAAACTCTATGCAAGCGTCCAGACTCATTATACGCGGCGGGACAAGGCGCAGCGCCTCGTCAGAACCGGAGGCGCGCATATTTGTCACATGCTTTTTCTTACATACATTGACGTTAATATCTTCAGCCTTAGGAGACATGCCCACTATCATTCCCTCATAAACGGGCGTGCCCGGAGTTATAAACATAACGCCTCTATCCTGGGCATTATAAAGTCCGTAGGTCACTGCCTCACCCGTTTCAAAAGCAACAAGAGAGCCTGTTGAGCGACCGGTTATATCCCCCTTGTACGGAGCATAGCTGTCAAAAACCGTGCTCATTACTCCCTCGCCGCGAGTGTCTGTCAAAAATTCATTTTTATACCCGAACAGACCGCGTGACGGCACAAGATATTCAAGGCGCATACGGTCGCCGGCGGGCGACATCTGAATCAGCTCGCCCCTGCGGCTGCCCAGCTTTTCCATAACCGCGCCCATATATTCGGACGGAACGTCGCAGACAAACCGCTCAACCGGCTCTAACTTTTTGCCGTTTTCCTCTTTATAAAGCACCTTCGGCGCACCGACCATAAACTCGTATCCCTCACGGCGCATCGTCTCTATCAAAATCGACAGGTGCATCTCTCCCCTGCCCGCGACACGAAAGCTCTCTGTGCTGTCAGTTTCGCTTACGCGCAGCGAAACGTCCTTTAAAAGCTCTCGCATCAGCCGCTCGCGAAGATGGCGGGAGGTGACAAACTTGCCCTCCTTGCCCGCAAACGGACTGTTATTTACAGAGAAGGTCATCTCAACCGTAGGCTCCGATATTTTCACAAACGGAAGCGGCTCGACAGCGTCCGGCGAGCATACCGTATCACCGATTGTAATATCCGCAATACCCGATATGCAGACAATATCACCGGCAGACGCACTGTCAACGGGAACGCGGTTTAACCCTTCTATCTGATACAGGTTCACGATTTTAGCACTGTACGGCTCATGTGCGCCGTGATATTCGCATATTTTAATTTCCTGATTTTTTACCATAGACCCGCGCTCTATCTTGCCTATACACACACGACCCACGTATTCGTTATAATCAATCGAGGACACAAGCATCTGAGTTGCGCCGTCCTCCTCAATAACCGGCGGATCGATATGCTCAAGTATAGCATCCATCAAAGGCACAAGGTCCACACCCGGAGTCTGGGGCGAAAGCGACGCCGTACCGTCGCGCCCCGAACAAAAGAGCACCGGACTGTCAAGCTGCTCATCATTTGCATCAAGACTGATAAGCAGATCCAGCACCTCGTCCACAACCTCGTCCAGACGCTGGTCGGGACGGTCTATTTTATTAATAACAACAATGACCTTATGTCCCATCTGAAGCGCCTTTTGCAGCACAAAACGGGTCTGCGGCATCGGTCCCTCCGCAGCGTCTACAAGCAGGATAACGCCGTCCACCATTTTAAGCACGCGCTCCACTTCACCCCCGAAATCGGCATGTCCGGGGGTATCTATAACATTTATCTTTACACCTTCGTAATGAATCGACGTATTCTTGGCAAGAATGGTAATTCCCCGCTCGCGCTCCAAATCGTTATTGTCCATAACACGGTCGGCAACAACCTGGTTTTCACGAAAAGTCCCGCTTTGTCTGAGCATCTGGTCAACGAGAGTCGTCTTTCCGTGGTCTACGTGCGCCACGATTGCGATATTTCTTAAATCCTCTCTTTTTGTCATGATTTTTCCTTCTTTTATTTGTTTTTAACCATATTACTTTACTATAAACAAATCCGATTGTCAAGAACACATGCCAATCCGCTGTAATTCTACTTTAAATTTTATCAAAAACAGCAAAAAAAGCTGTACAATTACTTACGATTATGTTAAAATAGTCATGGTATTTTTAATTCATATTTATTCAGACTTAAAGATTTATTTATATTTGCGCTGTAAAATTAATGCAGTACAAAGAAAGAGTTGAGTTTATGGCTATAAAAACCTTTAAGCGGTACGAATTGAAATATATTCTCGATCGTAATCAATACGAAGCGGTTAAAGCCGGAATTGAACCGTATGTAGAATCGGACGCATACTGCGTCGGCGGCAAAACTTACGGTCTTTTCAACATTTATTACGACACTGACGACTATGCGATTATAAGACACTCGATATCCAAGCCCCCGTTTAAGGAAAAGCTGAGGCTGCGTTCTTATTATGAAAATCCCGGCAATGACGACAAGGTTTTTATAGAACTCAAAAAGAAAGCGGACGGCTGCGTCAACAAACGGCGCGTAACCATGAAATACGGCGACGCACTGAAATTTCTTGAGACAGGCGTCTGTGAAAAGACAGGCGATTACATGCACGACATGGTAGCGCACGAAATAGAGCATTTTCTCAAATCATACAAGGTCCTACCAAAGGCGTTCATTGCCTACGACCGTGCGGCATACTTTTTAAAAACGAATAAAAAAATACGAATTACCTTCGACACAAATGTCCGGGGAGGTCCCGCGCAGTACGGGGCTGCCGGCTGCGTTCCCTTGCTCAGGGACGGTCTGTACCTCATGGAGATAAAGGTAAGCGACCATATCCCTCTGCCAATTGTCAAGGTGTTGACCGCAAATCGCGTATTCAGGCATGGCTTTTCAAAATACGGCACCTATTATACCGATAATATTTATAATTCTGAGGAGATAAAAGAAAATGCGAGAGTTTATTGAGAATCTTTTTATACCGTCCGTAGGACTTTCACTTACAGTGAGCAGTATGCTTATAACCATGCTGTTTGCAATTCTCATCGGCGTAATCATAGCGGGCGGCTACATGCTTGTCAACCGCCGCGACGGGTATTCGTCATACTTTGTTACTGCTCTGCTTGTGCTGCCCGCAGTTATCGCAATTATAATCATGATGATAGGCAGCAACATTGCGCGCGCTTTCTCTCTGGGCGGTGTATTCGCCCTTATACGGTTCCGTTCCGAGCCGGGAAACCCGCGCGATATAACCTACATATGCGTCACAATGGCGTCGGGGCTTGCGTGCGGCACGGGATATATAGGCTACGGTGTTATTTTTGCGGTTTTCATCACTCTTGTTCTTATAATTATAAATGCCGTGGGCTTCGGGAAACCGAACGAAAAGGCAATGATGCTTAAAATAACCATTCCCGAAGACCTCGATTTTGAAAACGCATTTGAAGACGTATTCAAAAAATACACCAAATTTCACAAGCTGGACAGAGTAAAGACCGCAGACTTCGGCTCGCTGTATCAGATTCAGTTTACAACTGCGCTCAAGGACGGCACAAAGCAAAAAGAATTTTTGGACGAGATACGCACAATAAACGCCAACCTCACCGTATCGATGTCCTCAATAGTATATGAGGAAGGCAGAAAAACCTTCTGATTTCGGCAAATTATCAAAAATATTTGTTACAAATGAAAATTTCGGTTGACAATTCGGGCAAGTATATTTATAATATTAATTGCTATTTTGAAGCAGCCCGAGTTTTTTCCGGCTGTCAAAAGGGTGAAACATGAAAATTTGTGTGCGTGACGCGTTTGCGTCCGATTGCTACCGTAAAGAATATAGCTTTGTCCTGGACAACACGCAGATATCCGATTTTCCGGACGGTGCCAAGACAGATGCGGTGAATGTCAGTGCCGAAATTTCAGCAAATGACGGCAAGGTCAGCTGCGCTATGATAATCAGCGCCAATTTCAAGATCATTTGCAGCCGGTGCGCTTTGGAATTTACACTTCCGTTCAGATCAAGTACAGTTAAGCTTATAAAACAGCATGACGACGGCACATTTGAAGATGCCATTTACGTTGACGGCGGTTATTGCTTTGATATCGCCCAGGAAGCACGTGCGCAGATATATTTTGAATTTCCCGCGAAACCGCTTTGCCGCAAGGATTGTAAGGGACTGTGTCCCGTATGTGGATGCGATCTTAATGCAGGCAGCTGTTCGTGTGATATTAAAACGGCAGATCCGCGTCTGGCCGTTCTCAGAAAATTAATTGATAATTATTAGGAGGATATAAAAATGGCAGTTCCGAAGAGAAAGACATCTCATTCAAGGCAGGGTAAAAGAAGATCAAGCGTATGGAAGCTCAGCGCTCCCGACATGGTAGAATGTCCTAATTGTCATGAGCTGACCGCCCCCCATAAAGTATGTTCCAACTGCGGTTTTTACGACGGCAAGGAAATACTCAAGGACGGCAAACTTGCTAAAGAGCCTGCTAAAAAGGCCGATGCTAAGACCCAAAAAACCGAAAGCAAAAAAGACGCTGAGTAATTTGGTAGTAAAAAAGAGAAGGCTCGCCTTCTCTTTTTGTTTTAACGGAAGCTTTTGCGGAAAGGAGGCGTTGAAATGCCTGCCGTAATTTCGGGAGCAGACCCCGGTTCTATCGCCTGTCAGCTCGGCTTTAAAAAGGGCGACATACTTGTAAGCATAAACGGATATGAAATAACAGACGTTATCGATTATATGTATTACAGCGAGTGCGAAACACTTGAAATCAAGGCGCTGTGCGGCGGACAGGCGGTGGAGTTTGACATAGAAAAGGACGCCTGTGAGCCGCTGGGGCTGAACTTTGAAACCTATCTCATCGACAGCCAGAGAAGCTGTAAAAACAAATGTATTTTCTGCTTTATCGACCAGCTTCCAAAGGGTCTTCGTCCCTCGCTCTACTTCAAGGACGACGACGCGCGCCTGTCATTTTTAATGGGAAATTATATTACCCTTACAAACCTCAGTCAAAAGGATATAGACAGAATCTGTAAAATGCGGATTTCTCCGATTAACATATCGGTACACACAACAGACCCGCAGCTTCGCGTTAAAATGATGAAAAACCCAAACGCGGCAAAAATAAACGAAATAATGCGCAGCTTTGCAGACGCGGGCATAACAATGAACTGCCAAATAGTTCTGTGCAAAAACGTAAATGACGGCGAGCACCTTACCCGTACTCTCTGTGATCTGCGGGAGCTTTATCCCGCCGTAAGCTCCGTATCCGTTGTGCCGGTCGGTCTGTCTCGTCACCGTAAAGGGCTGTATCCGCTTGAAAGCTTTACGCGTGACGAGTGCGCTAAAGTCATCAGCGACATTCACAGGATATCTGATGAATGCAAACGGAAGCTGGGAGTTCGGCTGTTTTATCCTTCAGACGAGTTTTTTATAAAGGGCGGCGTCCCGCTGCCGGACGAGCAATATTATGACGGATACCCGCAGATAGAAAACGGAGTCGGACTGTCTACAAGTCTTCTTACAGAGGTTGAGGACGCCGTACGCTCACTGAGACCAAATGACAAGCCTACCGAATGTGCTGTTATAACGGGAGTTCTGCCCGCAAAACTTATGCAGGATATCACGACAAAAATCGCCCAAAAGCGCCCGCGCCTTAACTGTAAAATATATCCGATAGTAAATCGGTTTTTCGGCGAGGAAATAACCGTTGCCGGGCTTGTAACGGCAACCGATATTATCGCTCAGTTAAAGGATAATAACCTGCCGCAGCGCGTGCTTATACCGTCATCGATGCTAAGAGCTCAGCAGGACATGTTTCTTGACAGCATAACGGTGGCGCAGGTCGAAAAAGCGCTTGACAGAAAGCTCATTATCACCGGCTGCGACGGGCATGAGCTTGTCGAAAAAATACTTGATGAAAGGCTTGACAGAAATGTCTAAACCAATAATTGCAATAGTCGGGCGTCCGAACGTGGGAAAAAGCTCGCTTTTCAATAAAATAACGGGAAAGCGGCTGTCCATTGTTGAAGATACGCCGGGCGTAACAAGAGACCGAATCTATGCAGACGCAGAGTGGTCAGGCAAGAGCTTTACCCTTATCGACACCGGCGGAATCGAGCCGGACGGCGGCGATACTCTTCTGTCACAGATGCGTGAGCAGGCAAGCATCGCAATCGATACTGCCGACGTCATTATACTTATAACCGACGTAAAAACCGGCGTCACCTCAGCCGACCGTGACATTGCGACGCTTTTGAGGCGCGCGTCAAAGCCGGTTGTTCTGTGCGTCAACAAGGTGGACTCTGTCGGCGCGATGCCGAGCGAATTTTACGAATTTTACAATCTCGGACTGGGTGAGCCCGTTGCTGTGTCATCTGTACACGGCACAGGTACGGGCGATCTTTTGGACGCAGCGTTTAAACACATTGATTTTAGGGAATTTGAAAACAATGACGAGGATATTATAAAAGTCGCGCTTATCGGAAAGCCGAATGTCGGCAAATCCTCGCTTACAAACTACATTTTAGGCGAAAACAGAATGATTGTCTCTGATATTCCCGGAACAACCCGGGACGCGGTGGACGTTCAGATTGAAAATCAGCACGGTAAATTTTGTCTTATAGATACTGCCGGCATACGCAAAAAGAAAAAAATCGACGAGACAATCGAGCATTACAGCGTGCTGAGGTCATTTGCCGCTGTAGACCGAGCCGACGTATGTATTATAATGCTGGACGCAAATGAAGGCGTCACCGCTCAAGATACTAAAATCGCCGGTTTTGCCAACGACAAGGGCAAGGCGCTTGTAATCGCCGTCAACAAGTGGGATATTGCCCAAAAAGAGACGGGAACGATGGAAAAGCTGAAAAAGGATATCTACCGCGACCTGTCATTTATGGATTTTGCGCCTATCGTATTCATATCGGCAAAAACCGGCCAGCGCGTAGATAAGTTGATGACGCTCATTTTGCAGACGGCAGCGCAAAACAGGCGACGCATTACAACGGGAATGCTAAACGAATTTTTAAGCGACGCGACAGCACGCGTTCAGCCGCCCTCCGACAAGGGCAAACGGCTGAAAATTTACTACATGACACAGGCGTCGGTATGCCCGCCCACCTTTATCTTTTTTGTAAACCGCTCGGATCTGTTCCACTTTTCATATAAGCGTTATCTTGAAAACAGACTGCGTGCGGTATTCGGGTTTGAGGGCAGTCCTGTACGCTTTATTGTCAGAGAACGCGGAGAGGACGGGAAAATATGATGTTTTTCTGGTTTGCCCTTGTGGCAATCGGCGGTTATCTTATAGGCAGTCTGAACTATTCCATTATCTTCTCAAAGGTGTTTATGCACTCCGATGTGCGCTCAAGCGGCAGCGGCAATGCGGGAAGCACCAATATGATGCGAAGCTTCGGCTGGCGTGCCGGCGTTATTACTCTGATAACGGATTTTTTCAAAACCGTTGTTGCTACGGTAGGTGCGTGGGCAATTTTTACGCTAAACTGCCCGCAATGGGTGCAGCCCGCCGTCGCACTGACAGGACTATGCTGCTGCATAGGTCACTGTTTTCCCGTATTTTTCAAGTTTAAGGGCGGCAAGGGCGTTGCTGTCGGCGGAATTATGTCTATTATGGTAGACTGGCGATGTGGAATTGCAGTTTTTGCGGCTTTTCTGATTTTTGCGGCAATTTCAAAATATGTTTCGCTCGGCTCCATCATGGGAGCGGCGGCGTTTCCGTCGTCACTTGTATTTTTTACCGATTTTTCAAGCAGGCAGGACGTCACAACTCTTATAATCGCAATACTTGTAGCTGTGCTTATCATATTTTTACACCGTAAAAACATCGTGCGTATAGTAACGGGAAAAGAAAGCCGGCTGTCCTTCAGGAAAAAATAAAACACACCCTCGCGTACTGTTTACGCGAGGGTGTTTTACTGTTTTTACGGTTCGGGGATTTGGCAGACATCTACCCAAGATAATGGAGACGAATATTTTTCAAGCTCATCTATTGTAAGCTCAATCGCGCTGTTGGAGCTGCCGCACGCGGGGAACACGGTATCAAACCGCTCAAGCGATTTGTCAAGATATATCCGTACTCCGTCATTCACGGCAAACGGACAGACGCCGCCGACCGCGTGCCCGACAAGGCGCTCAACATCGTCAAACGGAAGCATTTTGGCTTTTGTCTGAAACGCCGCCTTGAATTTCGGATTGCTTACTTTTGCATCGCCGGCGCAGACAACAAGCACGGCGCCGTCCTCAATCGCAAACGATAAGGTTTTGGCAATACGGCACGGCTGACAGCCAAGTGCCGCAGCAGCCAGCTCAACAGTTGCACTGGATACGTCAAATTCACGTATTCTGTTTTCTATTCCGAATTTTTTAAAATATTCTCTTACCTTTTCAATAGCCATATTTTATTCATTCTCCTTTTTTAAAGCGAGTTAAAAATGCGCGTGCCCCTTTTTACAATCCACTGCCAAAGCAGTACGCATGTCAGCAAAAGAACAGCAAGCGTCAGCGCCAAAAATGCACTTACTGAGACTGATGCATGAAGAAGGTAAAACAGACCGCCGAACAAAAAGATAATACCCCAGCTGCCAAACAGCGCGATGGAAACGCTTGCGCTCTGCTTTACTGCTACCGTTTCGTTTATCCACGTAAAGTTTGGAAATTTCAAGTTTAAGACTATACCGAACAGTGCAGTAAACAAAACAAAGACAAGCGGCACAGTCAGTATAAGAACGGACGCAGTAATATCCGCTTTAGCCGCAATAACCACGGCTGCCGAAAACAGCAGAGCAAACGGGAGCGTAATATACAAATGCAGCTTAACTTTAGCAGACAAAACCTGTATTGCCGAAACCGGCAGCGCTTTGGAAAGCCAAAGCGTTCTGCCCTCAAGAGAAACAGACGGAGCAGTGATATCATTCATGGTGGAAACAAGACAGACCGCAGCACAGCCGATAAGCGGCAGATACAGCTCCCACCCGGGAATTTGTATAAGCGTTTCACGCAGCTGCGAGCCCTTTATAAACACATACACAGCTCCCGCAAGCATAAAAACAGAGCCTAAAGAACAATTCATAATATATGCCGGAAGCGAACGATAACGCAAAAACTCCTTTTTAAGAAGCGCGCCGGAAATATTTCCAACCTTAAGCTCACGCTTGACATACCTGCGCTTTGATGCGGAACGCTTTGCAGTTACAATCTTTATAAAGCTGAGCGAAAGCACGGCGTAAACCGCACAGAACAGCACAGCGGTAAAAAACAGGAAAATCAGCATTGACACAGCATCACCGGAAAACGCAAGACCCAGCTGCTTTAACGGAAATACCGCCGCAAAATTTTCACCTATCTGCTCAATGTTGGCAAGCAGTAAATTCAGATAGCTGTTTATCCGCGAGTACACAACAAAGTATACCGCAAGAAACAATACAGACAGAACCACGGAAAACAGGCTCTTATTCTTCATTCTGCTGACAATAAGCGCCACAACCCAGCCGAGCACACACGAAAGGGCAAGCGCAACAAACGGCAGTATAAACAGCATAAGTATACCGGACACGCTTATCCCGCCAAAAGGATAATAAACAATAAGCGCCGGCACCATAACAAGGGCCTCAAAAAAGAATGTCTGTAAGTAAAGCGTCAGCATACGCGACAAAAGAAGCATACGCGGGGGTATCGGCATGGACAGCAAAAGCTCGTTATCCTTTGCATCATACAGCTGACTCTGTGTTGCAAATACACTGAAAAACACACCCATGACCGTTGCCGTCAGCGCCATTATACAAAAGTAAAGCCATTCGAGCGAAAGCTGAACAAACGGACCGCACAGGGTTGCCGCCACCATCCAAAACATCCACCCCATAACGCCCACAACATAAATCATAAGCAGCGAATACAGTGCGACACTGCCCTTGGAGCGCATTTTGCCCGCCTTGCCGCTTTTAAACAGGAAAGACAGCATCTCAAGAGTTTGTTTTTTTATCAGAGCCCTAAGCATTGTCGTCCTCCAGTTCCAAAAATACATCCTCAAGCGACGCGTCTCCGCGCACCTGTTCCATTGTGCCCGACTTTATAAGATGTCCGTCTTTTATTATAGCGACCTTGTCACACAGCTTTTCCGCAACCTCAAGAACGTGCGTTGAAAAGAAGATTGCGCCGCCGCGGTTACAGATATCCCGCATGATTTCCTTTAAAATATGCGACGCCTTAGGGTCAAGCCCGACAAACGGCTCATCCATTATTATAAGTCGCGGCTCGTGCAGCAGCGCCGAAATCACCGCAAGCTTCTGCTTCATTCCGTGCGAATATGAACCTACCGGCTGGGCAAGGTCACCTGTCAGTGAAAACATATCGGCGTATTTATCAATCGCCTCCTGGCGCGCAGCTTTCTGCACACCGAAAATATCTGCCACAAACTGCAGATACTGTATTCCGGTCATAAAGTCATACAGGTCGGGATTATCGGGAATATACGCGGTTTTTGCCTTGCAGGCAAGCGGATTTTCCTTGACAGATACACCGTCAACAAAAATATCTCCGCCGTCAAAATCCAAAATACCGCAGCACGCCTTTATTGTTGTCGTTTTTCCCGCGCCGTTATGTCCGATAAATCCGTAAATTTCCCCGGGCTGTATATGCAAAGACAAATTGTCCACGGCGCGCTTATCGCCGTATGTCTTTGTAAGATTTGTTATCTTCAGCATAATTCTCACTCCTAAATTCATTCTTGTATTATTATAGCAGTACAAGAATACGTTTTCAAGAGCTTTTAAAAATATTTATATAAAGATTTTATTTTTAAATAACCTATGATTATTTTCAAAATATTCACATATATTATGTTTACTGTAACTAATTATTGCAGTACAATAATAATATAAACAACAGCAGATATTTTACTTACGGTAAAAATCCGACTGAATTTAAACGGAGGTAAAAATAGTGAAAAGAATTTTTATAATAACAGGCGCAAACGGATTTTTGGGCAACAATATCGTAAGAAAATTAACTGAAAACGCCGAAAACGAAGTGCGGGCGCTCGTGCTTCCGGGTGACGCTTTAAAATCGTTGGACGGACTGCACTGCCGAATTTTTCACGGAGACGTAACTAAAAAGGAGACTTTAACCGATATTTTTGACAATACCGAAAACGCAGAGGTTTACGTCATTCACTGCGCCGCCATAGTATATATAAAGACAAAATTTATTCCGCAGGTCTATAATGTCAATGTAAACGGAACAAAAAATGTAACAGACAAGGTTTTGGAAAAAAACGCAAAGCTTGTTTATGTAAGCAGCGTACACGCAATAACGGAAAAGCCGAACGGCGGCGTTATGACCGAGATTACAAGATTTGAGCCTGACAAGGTTGTAGGACAATACGCAAAGACAAAGGCGGAAACTGCTAATTATATTCTTGACATGGTGCGTCGGCACGGACTTCGCGCCTGCATTGTCCATCCCTCGGGCATGATAGGTCCCTATGATTTTGGCAGCAGTCACTTAACTCAGCTGATTATAGACGTTGCCGGAGGAAAGCTGAAAGCGGGAGTGAACGGAGGCTATGATTTTGTGGACGTAAGAGATGCAGCCGACGGAATAATCAGCGCCTGCTTTAACGGCGCAGACGGTGAATGCTATATTTTGTCAAACAGATACGTGAAGGTACGCGAGCTGCTCGACACAATCACACAGGTACGAGGCATAAAACAGATAAAGACTATACTGCCGATGTGGTTTGCCAAACTTACGGCGCCTTTGTCCGAGCTCTATTACTCTATACTCAAGCAGCCTCCGCTTTATACAAAATACTCGCTTTACACGCTCGGCGCAAACGCCAATTTTTCAAATGCCAAAGCCAGAGCGCAGCTGAAATTTAAGACAAGAGAGCTGAAAGAAACGGTAAAAGATACGGCAATATGGCTTGATGAGCAGGGAAGACTGTCAGGCAGCAAACCTAAGCATACTAAAATCAAAAGAAAGCACCGCGCAAAAGGCTGGTAACCGGCAAAGCCGAACATATAAAACAGTCCGAGCTTATCGCTCGGACTGTTTTTCTCTCGAAAGACGTTTGAACAGGCGCAGCAAAACTACAACAGCAGCGAATGCAAGAATAAATTCCGCACAAAGCTGAGCATATGCCAAACCGTAAAGCGGGAAAATAATATTTAAAATCAACAGAGCGGGAATTTCCAATATTATTTTTCTCATAAACGCAAATATCAAAGCATGCTTGCCCAAACCGCACGCCTGAAACAAGCCGACAGCAAGAAAATCCACACAAAGGAACGGCTGAGCAAGGCAAAGACCGTGCAGAAAGCTCTTACCGTAAGAAACAACCTGAGAATCGCTCATAAAAGAACGCACAAGAGGCTCTGCAAAAACAAGATAAGCCACCGTTGTTAAAATCATTAAACCAAGCGATATTTTAAACGCATAGAAAAACCCGTTTTTCATACGCTTTATATTTTTTGAAGAATAATTATACCCGACAAGAGGCATAATTCCCTGCCCCAGACCCATACTCACCTGCATCGGTATCATCGCAAGTTTCTGTGCAATTCCCATGGCTGCCACCGCCTGCTCACCGAACGCAGATGTAAAGTTGTTCAGCACTGTCATACCCGTAACATTTAAAAGATTTTGAATCATTGCAGGAACGCCGACGGAGCAAACCCCGCTCGCAATGTGCTTATCAAATCTGAATTTTCTAAAATCAACACAAACATAGGTTTTACCGCGCTTTACAAAAAGCAAAACCGCAAAATACAGACAAGCGACACAATTGGAAATAAATGTGGCACATCCGGCACCGGCGGCTCCCATATCAAGACCCCACGGCATAATAAATATAGGGTCAAGTATTATATTCAGCAAGCATCCGCTCATAGTCCCTATACTTGCATGAATAGCCGAGCCCTCGGCGCGAACAAGATATGCAAGAACAACATTCAGTATCGACGGAGCAGCGCCGAGCGAAACCGTCCAGAACAAATACTGAGAGGTGGAATGTGCGGTCACGCTGTCCGCGCCTAAAATTTTCAGAAGCGGAGACTGTAAAACAGTAATAAGCAGAGAAAAAACCACACCGCTGAACGCTGAGCAGTAAAACCCAAACGCACTGCTTCGGTAAACCGTCTCGTATTCCTTAACCCCAAGCGCGCGGCTCATCATGCTGGACGTACCGACTCCGAACAGATTATTAATCGCATTGAATGCAAGCAGAACCGGAGCCGCAAGAGTAACTGCGGCGTTCTGAACAGGATCGTTTAACATTCCGACGAAAAACGTATCCGCAAGATTGTACAGCACCATTACAAGAGAACTGAGCACCGTCGGTATACAAAGCTTAAGCACCGCCTTTGGAACCGGTGCTGTTTCAAACAATTCAATTCTGCTGTCACCTGACATATGTAGACCTCCGTACACTGCTTTAAATATTCAAATATTATAGCAAATATTTATTTAAGTTTCAATATCAAAGCTCCATTCAAAATCCCCGACCAAATGGTCGGGGATTTTGAATGGAGCAGATGACGGGAATCGAACCCGCGTATTCAGCTTGGGAAGCTGACATTCTGCCATTGAATTACATCTGCATATGAAAGTATAATATCACATTTTCTGCATCGTGTCAATTCATTTTGATGCCGGGATAAAATTTTATTGCTATATACTATTGCTTTTTTTCGCATATAAGGATAGAATAATAAAATAAGATTTACGGAGGATTGATATGAGAATAGTTGTAAAGGTCGGCACCTCAACGCTTGCATACTCCACAGGCAACCTTAACATACGCCATATGGAAAGCCTGTGCAAGGTATTAAGCGATATTAAA
>CABULU010000036.1 GCA_902492505.1 uncultured Eubacteriales bacterium | reverse complement strand
GGCGGTCTTGAAAACCGTTTGCCCAAAAGGCACAAGGGTTCGAATCCCTTTCCCTCCGCCATATCGCCGCAAGCTTGATCTGCTTGCGGCAATTTTTAAAACGGAGATTTTCCTACACATGAATACCAAAGAACTGAAAAAAGAATTTAACAATAAATGCAAAGAAGAAAAAAGGAAATGCTGGCAGTTTAGACTTATTGGTATAATACTATCGGTTGTCGGGCTTGTTATTGTTATTGCGACTTTATATGTAAACTTTACTACCGATTTTCTTGTCTACCCGGCACAGCTTGTATATCTCGGCATCGGCGCTGTAATTGCGGTTGCAGGCATGATTTTTGACATTGTCGGCGATGCTTTTTTCAAAAAGGATTTTGAACGGTATCTTTCGGAAAAACAGCAATAACACGGTATAATCTGAAGCTGTATTTTTTATATTCAGGGCGGCAAATGCCGCCCTGTCCTTTATAAAATCAAGGAGACAAGCATGATTAAAACAATACTATTTGATTTGGACGGAACCCTGCTTCCTATGGATAACGACGTTTTTACAAAGGGTTATTTTAAACTTCTTGTAAAAAAGCTCGCCCCGCACGGTTACTCACCGCAGGAGCTGATTGACGGTATCTGGGCAGGCACTGCCGCTATGGTCAAAAATGACGGTTCCTGCACAAATGAGCAAGCATTCTGGAAAAAGTTTTCGTCAGTATTCGGAAACAAATGTCTTGAGGACAAACCGATATTCGACGAATTCTACAAGGTTGACTTTCAACTTGCAAGAGGTTTCTGCGGCTTTAATCCCAAAGCCCGCGAGGCGGTAAAAACCGCAAAAGCATGCGGGCTGCGCCTTTCTCTTGCCACAAATCCTATTTTCCCCGCAGCCGCAACTGAAAGCCGCATCGCGTGGGCGGGACTGGACGTTTCGGATTTTGAGCTTTATACAACCTACGAAAACAGTCATTTCTGCAAGCCCAATCCGGAATATTACAGAGAAATACTTAAAAAGCTTCAGTGTGATGCAAAAGAGTGCCTTATGGTCGGAAACGACATTGACGAAGATATGACAGCAGAAGAACTCGGAATGCAGGTATTTCTGCTCAAAGACTGCATAATCAACAAATCGACAAAAGATATAACCGGCTATCCTCAGGGCGGCTTTGACGAGCTTATCGAATACATAAAAAACATATGATATAAAAAAGCAAATGCACCGAAAACCAAAATGGTCGTTTCGGTGCATTGCCGCTGTTTTGCCGGGCTGCTTACCCCCGGCATTACAGCCGATAGGAGAAAATATGGGGGAGAATTATGAAAAAGTTATGCTTTTCTAAAGCACGTCTATATTAAACCATAAAAATATGTCAAAAGTATAAACTGCATTTTAATTATCATTTAAAATTATTTTTTGCCTTTATAAGAAATCAGACAAAACAGGTGAAAAACATGTCGTTTACATACAAACACACACTTGCGGCAGGATATATAGAACAGACCTTGCTTTTTATGATTAATCCACCGTTTATCGGCATAATAATATCAGCAGTATTCTCTGCCAAAGACGGCAGGAAGCTTGCAATCCGAACTTTTGTTTGCTATAATTTTCCCGACGAATATGCTTATCGGGTGTTTAAAACTCAGAA
Source organism: uncultured Eubacteriales bacterium (assembly GCA_902492505.1). Classification (GTDB taxonomy): domain Bacteria; phylum Bacillota; class Clostridia; order Oscillospirales; family QAKW01; genus RGIG9041. The sequence continues at coordinate 18,422 of CABULU010000036.1, read as the reverse complement.
AAAAATATAGGAGATGTTTAAAATGTCAGATTGTACACACGATTGTTCGACCTGCGGTGAAGACTGCGCGTCAAGAAATCAAGGCATACCTAAGGAGAAGCCGCATGAACTGTCAAATATAAAAAAGGTTATCGGCGTCGTATCCGGTAAGGGCGGAGTAGGCAAAAGCCTTGCCACAGCTATGCTTGCCGTAACCATGCAGCGGCGCGGCTTTAAAAGCGCCCTGCTTGACGCGGATATAACAGGTCCGTCCGCTCCCAAGCTGTTTGGACTCACAGGCAAGGCAGAGAGCGACGGCAGCGGCATTTATCCAGTAGAGACAAAAAGCGGAATAAAGGTAATGTCGCTTAACCTTCTGCTTGAAAACGACAGCGACCCTGTTGTATGGCGCGGACCGGTCATTGCGGGCGCCGTAAAGCAGTTTTGGACAGATGTAATTTGGAATGACGTAGACTACATGTTTGTGGACATGCCTCCCGGAACGGGCGACGTGCCGCTGACGGTATTTCAGAGTCTGCCCGTAGACGGCATTATTGTCGTCACCTCCCCGCAGGAGCTTGTTTCCATGATTGTGACAAAAGCTGTAAAAATGGCTCAGATGATGAATGTGCCGATTATCGGAGTTATAGAAAATTACAGCTACCTTGTCTGTCCCGACTGCGGGAAGAAAATCAGCGTGTTCGGCGAAAGTCACCTTAACGAAATAACGGATAAGCTGAAAATCGATCTTCTTGCGAAAATTCCGATTGACCCGGAGCTTGCATCAGTCTGCGACAAGGGACTTATCGAGCTGTTTGAGGGCGATTGGATGGAGAACGCATGCAATAAAATCGAAAAGCTGTAATATACTGTTATCGGTGATAGTATGAAATTCTGTTGTCTTACCGAGCTATTTAAGAAGGAAATAATTTGTATGGAGGACGGGCGCAAACTCGGATATCCTACCGATGTGCAAATAGACTGCCGGTGCGGTCAGGTACTCAACTTTATTGTACCGTGCAGAGGCGCGTTTCCCTTTTTCGGCGGTAAGGACTGTGTAAAAATACCATGGTGTGACGTTGAACGCATTGGCGAGGACGTCATTTGGGTATGCGGATGTGATGACAGAAAGGACAAAAACTGTGACAAACATGACAAACATAATAAAAGAGACGACGGCTGTTGCTGCTGAACTGTTTGAAAACAGCTCACTAAAAGCCGGAGATATAGTTGTCGTCGGCTGTTCCTCAAGTGAGGTAACAGGCGGCGTAATAGGCAAAAATTCCTCGCCGGAAACGGGTAAGGTTATTTTTGACGCGCTTAATTCTTTCTTTTCGGCGCGCGGTATTTTTATAGCAGCGCAGTGCTGCGAGCATTTGAACCGAGCTGTTATTTTAGAAGCACAGGCAGCCGAAAAACGCGGATACGAGCAGGTAAACGTTGTACCGTTTCCAAAAGCGGGAGGTTCTTTTGCGACAGCCGCTTACAATGCATTTAAATCTCCGTTTGCGGCTGAAAGCATCATGGCGGATGCCGGGATAGATATAGGCGGCACGCTGATTGGAATGCACTTAAAGCAGGTGGCGGTGCCGGTACGCATTTCACAGAAAACAATTGGCGCCGCAAACGTCATTTGCGCCAGAACGCGCCCCAAGCTTATCGGAGGTGAACGTGCTCACTATGACGATGAGCTTATGAAATAGGCCTTTTATATAACGGCTTATACACAGGACGGCGCTGCCGTCCTGTTTTTTAAAAATAAAGTATACATGGAAAATACATATGAAACTAATAAAAGATAAGAATTTTTATAAAATGCTGTTTGCCATCTGTATTCCGATAGCGCTCCAGAACATAATTACACAGGCAACAAGTATTGCCGACACTCTTATGCTGGGCGCCGCAGACTCAAGCGGCGTGCTTCTCTCTGCTTCATCGCTTGCAAACAATCCGTTTTTTATACTGTCTCTTGTATGCTTCGGTCTGGCAAGCGGCTCTGCGATACTTTCGGCACAGTACTGGGGAAAAAACGATCTTGCGGCAATCCGCACTATAATTTCAATGATAGTAAAGCTGGGCGCCGCGATAGGTCTTGTTTTCGGACTGACGGTTATAATTTTTCCCGAACAGGTAATGCGTATTTTTTCAAACAACGAAATCATTGTAAACGCGGGCGCGCAGTATTTGGAAATAATCGGGTTTGCCTATGTGTTTTTTGCATTCGGAAACACGCTTTTATGCGCTCTGCGCGGAGTGGAAATCGTTAAAATTTCTGTTGTTGTCAATCTTTCCAGCCTTGTGACTAACGTATTTTTAAATTGGGTTCTTATTTTCGGAAATCTCGGCGCACCGGCAATGGGTATCAGGGGCGCGGCAATCGCAACTCTGATAGCTCGGCTTGTGGAATTCACCGTTACCGTGATTTACGTATTCTGCATTGACAAAAAGCTGGGTCTCCGCCTGCGTCATATGCAGCGCTTCAACAGTATACTGGCAAAGGACCTTGTAAAATACAGCACGCCCGTTGTAATAAACGAGGTTATGTGGTCTCTTGCTATCAGTATGCAGGCCGCGATACTCGGACATATCGAATATTCATCCGGTGATCCTGTCGCCGCAAATACGATTGCCGCAATGATTTATCAGCTGGCGTCGGTTGTCATATTCGGCGTTGCAAACGCAGCGGCTGTCGTCGTCGGCAAGGCAATAGGCGAGAAGCAGGAACAGGAGGCGCTTGACCGCGCGTATACGCTCAAACTGATAAGTCTACTGCTGGGAATTTTGACATTCGGCATAATTTTACTTTTGCGTCCGCTCATACTCGGTCTTTATGACCTGCCGGATCAAACAATCGCACTGACCCACGATATGATATTCGTAACGGCGGTAACGTCTATTTTTGTCAGTATCGCATCTGTCAGTATTGTCGGTATCCTGCGCGGTGCGGGAGACACACGCTTTTGCCTTATAATAGAGCTTTTATTTTTATGGGGCGTTGCTATCCCGCTTGCGCTGATTGCAGTACACTTTCAGCTGCCGGTTCCGCTGGTGCTTGCACTAATGAAGATTGACGAGCTTTTAAAATCGGTCGTCTGTCTTATAAGGCTGCACGGCAAAAAGTGGCTTAATTCGGTAACGCGTGATAAGCTAAATATCGCACAATAAAATAACTGCACAGAAAGCCGTGGCTTTCTGTGCAGTTTTATATTTTAAGCGACAATAAATAATCACTGCTTTTTAAACGAATACTCGGTCACCGTTTCAAAAACCTCTCCCGCCTTTACAAGACATGACGGAAAATCCGGATTATTGGGAGTATCGGGCCAGAACTGCGTTTCAAGGCAAAACGCATAGTATTTTATAAGCGGAAGACCGCCCTTTCCGCACGGCTCGTCCAGCATATTCGCCGTATAAAGCTGCACACCCGGCAAATCTGTCGAGCAGGTCAGAGTAATGCCGCTTTCGGGGCAAAACGCAACAACTGCGTCTTTTTTATAACCGCGCTCTTCGCTCAAAACAAAATTGTGGTCATACCCGCCGCCCAGTTTCAGCTGCGGATGTTCTCCCGCAATATCGCGTCCTATCGGCTTTGGCTGCCTGAAATCAAATTCTGTATCCGTCACGTCCATAAGCTCGCCCGTCGGAATAAGCAGGCTGTCAACAGGCGTTATCGCGTCGGCTTTTATTTGCAGCACCGTTGTAAGATTGTTTTTTGCACCGAGATTAAAATACGCATGGTTTGTAAAATTCATCACGGTGTCCCTGTCAGATACGGCTCTGTATTTCAATGTAAGAGTGTCGTTTTTAACCGTGAATGTCACAGACATTTCAAGGTTTCCGGGATAGCCGCCTTCACCGTCAGGCGAGAATATCGTAAATTTCACGGCGTTATCTGCAACCGCCTCTCCCCTGTACATGCGGTGCGAAAAACCGCAGTTTCCGCCGTGTAGCGAGTTTACCCCGTTGTCATTCCTGTCAACGCTGTATCTTACGCCGTTTATCTCAAACGCCGCGCCGCCCAGACGGTTCGCATACCTCCCGACGGTTGCACCCTGATGCGATCCGCCGTTCACATATCCCTCAAGATCGTCGTATCCCGCAACACAGTCAATACCCTCAAAAAAGATATTATGTATCGTCGCGCCGTATTCCATAATATTAACGGTAAGTCCCCCGTCACTTACGGTAAATTCATGCACATCGGCGCCGTTTAAGGTACCGATAACCCTTTTTTCAACCATTCCTGTTACCTCCGCAGCTTATTTACTATAATTATGTAGAATAAGTCTTGTTTTGTCAACACTTTATTGCTATAATTTTACTGTACGGAGGATAATGATATGGTAAATATAGGCAACAGCTGGGACAAGCTTTTGGCAGATCAGTTTGAATCGGAATACTATAAAAATCTGCGGCAGTTTTTGAAATACGAATATTCGCACTATACAATATATCCGCATATGAACGACATTTTCAACGCGCTGCGCATGACAGACTATGACAGCGTGCGTGTGGTGCTGCTCGGACAAGACCCTTATCACGGTCCGGGTCAGGCGCACGGCATGTGCTTTTCGGTTAAGGACGGCGTGGAACCGCCGCCCTCGCTTGTAAATATTTTTAAAGAGCTTAAAAGCGACCTTGACATTGACCCGCCGGTCAGCGGCAACCTCACCCGCTGGGCGCAAAACGGCGTTTTGCTGCTCAACACCGTGCTGACAGTGCGCGCAGGACAGGCGGGCTCCCACAGAAATCGTGGGTGGGAAAAACTCACAGACCGGATAATCGAGCTTTTAAATGAGCGGGAAAAGCCAATGGTCTTCATGCTTTGGGGCCGCCCCGCGCGGGAAAAAGCACGGCTTATCACCAACCCAGCCCAACTTATCTTGGAATGTGCGCATCCTTCGCCGCTGTCGGCGTACAACGGATTTTTCGGTTGCCGTCATTTTTCAAAGGCAGCCGAGTTTTTAAGGCAAAACGGTATGGATATGGACTGGCGGCTGTAAACAATTTTAGCTTGACAACCAAACACGGCGGTTGTATAATCATATCGAAAAAAGGGAGCTTGGTTAAACCTTGCTGAGAGTGGGCTGTATCGCCCTGACCTTACCTGATTTGGATAATGCCAACGTAGGGACATATATCAACGCGTTTTCAGGGCGCGGTGTCTTTTGTTGGCACCGCGCTTTTTATATGAAAGGAAAACAAAATGAAACAAAGTCTTGAAAACGTAAGAAAAACATGCCCGCTGATTCACTGCATTACAAATTATGTGACCGTAAACGACGTTGCAAACGCTGTTTTGGCAATCGGCGCCTCGCCAATAATGGCAGATGATATCCGCGAAACTTCCGACATAACCTCAATTTGTTCAGCGCTTGTTATTAACATCGGCACGCTGAACGAGCGCACGATACCCGCCATGTTCAATGCGGGGCAGACCGCAAAGAAACTCGGTCACACCGTGGTTTTAGACCCGGTTGGCGCGGGCGCATCCCCTCTTCGGACCGAGACTGCGCTTGAACTTCTGAAAAAAATAAAACCCGACATCATCCGCGGAAACATCTCGGAAATCAAAACGCTTGCGCATGGCAGCGGATTTACATCCGGGGTTGACGCCGCCGAAAGCGATACGGTCACCGAGCAAAACCTTGACGCATCGGTGCTTTTTGTAAAGGATTTTGCAAAAAGCTGCGGCGCGGTTGTTGCCATCACGGGAAAAATTGACCTTGTAAGCGACGGCGACAGATGCTACGTCATTACAAACGGAGCCGCGCAGATGAGCCGTATTACCGGCACCGGGTGCCAGCTTTCCGCCGTCACCGCTGCGTTTGCCGCCGCCAACCCGGAAGACAAATGTACGGCTGTTGCCGCGGCAGTCTGCGCGATGGGATATGCCGGTCAGCTCGGGGTGTCGCGCATGGCAGAAAATGACGGCAACTGCGCGCTGCGCGGATACATTATCGACGGACTTTACAATATGACGGGAGACAAACTTAAAGAGGGTGCAAAGTATGAAATCAGATGACCTTTTGCTGTATGCCGTTACAGACCGTGCATGGCTTAACGGAAAAACGCTTGCGCATGACGCCGAGCTTGCACTCAAGGGCGGCGCAACAATGCTTCAGCTGCGGGAAAAACACATAGACCGAGAGCTTTTTCTGAGCGAGGCCCGGGAGCTTAAAGCACTCTGCGACCGTTACGGCGTTACCTTTATAATTAACGACGACGTTGACCTTGCACTGCAATGCGGCGCGCACGGCGTGCATGTCGGGCAGAGCGACGAGGACGCTGTCAGCGCCCGCAGGAAGCTGGGCGATTATAAAATAATCGGAGTCTCGGCGTCTACGGTGGAGCAAGCGGTCGCCGCGCAGGCGGCAGGCGCGGACTACATAGGAGTTGGAGCTGTTTTCCCGACCGGCACAAAATCAGACGCGGACGCGGTGTCGCTTGATACCCTGCGTGCAATATGCAGCTGCGTTTCAATACCGGTTGTTGCAATCGGCGGCATTACATGCGATAATATTCTTCAGCTTGCCGGAAGTGGCATCAGCGGGGTTGCAGTCGTAAGTGCGATATTCGCCGCAAGCGACATAGAAAGCGCCGCAAGGGAGTTGACAAAGCTTGCAAAGCAGCTGTGACATGATTTCAAGGGGAAATATAAATGATAAAAGCGGTACTTTTTGATATGGACGGAACAATAGTCGATTCAATGGGAGTGTGGAAATACGCAGGCAGCACATACGTGCGTTCACTCGGACTTGTGCCCGAACGTGATCTTGACGATAAAATTTTTCACATGAATATGACGCAGTTTATAGATTATATCAAAAAGACATATTCCATCGATACGACGTTTGACAATATACTGGCAGATATAAACAATCAGATGACAAGGCTTTACGCTGCCGTCGGGCAAAAATCAGGAGCGCGTGAGCTGCTTACAGCGTTGAAAAATGCGGGCTTTATACTGGTGCTTGCAACAGCTTCCGGCGAAGATATTGCAAAGCCTGTTCTGTCCCGTCTTTCAATGTGGGAGCTTTTTGATTTTCATTACTGCAACATCGCAAAATCAAAGCCCGATATTTTTTACAAAATCGCCGGCGATATCGGCGTTAAAACAGACGAGTGCTGTATTGCCGAGGATACCCTCTCGTCGGCAAAGGGCGCAAAAAGCGCAGGACTTAAAATAATCGGCGTGCGAGACGATATCACAAGAACGTATCAGGGAGACGTAAAAGATGTATCCGATTTGTATTATATGTCACTAAATAATACAGACGGTATAGTCAACGATATAAAAAACATTTGTTTGCAGCCGGTATAAGCCGGTTACATAAAATCAAAGCGGCAGACCGGGGGCACCACCTTTTGCCGCTATATAAAATTAATGTGAGGAAAAGAATATGAAAACAGCATTAACAATCGCGGGGAGCGATTCCTGCGGAGGCGCCGGAATACAAGCTGACATCAAGACCATGACCGCCAACGGTGTTTACGCCATGAGTGCGATTGCGGCTCTTACCGCTCAGAACACAACCGGCGTTCAGGGAATTTTTAATGTAAGTCCCGAATTCTTAGGGCTTCAGCTCGACAGTATTTTTACCGACATTTTTCCGGACGCAGTAAAAATCGGCATGATGTCAAACGCCGGACTTATTGATGTCACATCGCAAAAGCTCAAACAATACGGCGCGAAAAATATCGTTGTTGACCCTGTAATGGTCGCAACCAGCGGAGCGCGGCTTATAGACGACGGCGCAGTCTTTGCACTGACAGACAAGCTGTTTCCGATAAGCACTGTTATCACCCCCAACATTCCCGAAGCGCAGGTGCTTTGCGGACAAAAAATCAAAAACGAGCATGATATGGAAGCGGCCGCTAAGACAATAAGCGAAAAATACGGATGCGCTGTTCTGCTGAAAGGCGGACACAGCGTAAACGACGCGTCCGACCTGCTTGTCGACGACGGTTTTGTACAATGGCTCCACGGCAGGCGGATTGACAACCCCAACACTCACGGCACGGGCTGCACACTCTCCAGCGCCGTCGCCTCAAATCTTGCAAAGGGTATGGAGCTCAAACACGCGGTAGAACATGCAAAACGCTACATTTCGGGCGCGCTTGAGTCAGGCTTAAATCTTGGACATGGGTCAGGTCCGCTCAATCATGCTTTTGATATCAGGGGGGAATATTAAAGTGAATAAAACAAACAATCAAGAAACCATTGCCGCCGAAAGCGGCACTTCACTTTTTGCCAACGGTCTTATCTGGTTCGGCGCCGGGGTATCGCTTGCCGAAATCCTTTCTGGAACAAGCTTTGCAACGCTCGGACTTGTCCGCGGCGCTCTTGCCATTTTAGCAGGACATCTTATAGGCGGTCTGCTGATGTTTCTGGCAGGGGTCATCGGAGCCAAAACCCGCAAAAGTTCTATGGAAACAGTAAAACTTTCGTTCGGAAAATACGGCAGTCTTCTTTTCTGCGTGCTGAATATTACACAGCTTGTAGGCTGGACGGCAATTATGATTTATGACGGCGCACTTGCCGCAAACGGCATTTTTGACATCGGCAGCTGGATTTGGTGCCTTGTCATCGGTATACTTATCGCACTTTGGATATTTGTCGGAATTAAAAGCCTTGAAAAGCTGAATACAGCCGCAATGGCGCTTTTGTTCCTTTTAACACTTATTCTCTGCAAAGTAATATTCTTTGACGGAAACGGAAGCTGGGGCACTTCCGATGGTATTTCGTTTGGCGCGGCAGTCGAGCTTGCAATAGCTATGCCGCTTTCATGGCTGCCACTGATAAGCGATTATACGAGCAAAGCAAAAGAGCCTGTAAAGGCATCAGCTGTAAGTGCCGTAACATACAGCATAATCAGCTGTTGGATGTACTTTATCGGTATGGGCGCCGCGGCGCTTGCCGGCAGCTCGGACATCGCGCAGATTATGCTCAGTGCGGGGCTTGGTATAGCTGGGCTTGTAATAATTATATTTTCAACGGTTACAACTACTTACCTCGACGCATTTTCCGCAGGAGTTTCCGCCGTATCGCTCAGTAAAAAAATCAGCGACCGGTGGTTTGCAATTGCGGTCACAGGTATCGGTACAATTCTTGCAATCATCTTTCCCATGGACGATATCACGGGCTTTCTTTACTTTATCGGCTCGGTTTTCGCACCTATGATTGCTGTTCTTATAGCCGATTTCTTTATATTAAAACGGAACAGCTTTAATTCAGGCATAGATATTGCAAACTTAATCGTCTGGTTTGCAGGATTTGTGTGCTACCGTCTGTTTATGCGCATTGACCTTATAACGGGCAGCACAATCCCTGCGATGGCAATCACGTTTGTGCTGTGCCTTATCGTCGGTATTATAAGAAAGAAAAGTTCAAAATGAAATGTGTAATCATAGGCGGCGCTCCAATTTCAGATTACGAGACGGCGCGCAGATATATAAATAACAATGATTTTATAATATGCTGTGACAGCGGACTTTATCATGCAGAGAAGCTTAAAATAACACCTTCGTTAATCGTTGGCGATTTTGATTCCCATCCCTTCCCCGATACGGATATTAAGACTATTACTCTGCCATGTGAAAAGGACGACACCGACACGTTTTTTGCAGCAAAAGCCGCGATAGAGCGCGGATATGACGAATTTGTGCTTTTAGGTGCCGCCGGCGGGCGGCTGGACCATACTCTTTGCAACGTCTCAATACTGCTCTTTTTATTTGAGAAAGGCAAGCATGCCGTACTTGTTGACGATTTTTCGGAAATGGAAATCGTAGGCAAAACAGAAAAATATGTTGATAGCTCCTTTTCGTACTTTTCACTTTTAAGCATCGGCGGCGAGGCACGCGGAGTAACCATTACGGGGGCAAAGTACCCACTTTACAACGCAAAAATACAATGCGATTATCAGTACGGAGTAAGCAATGAAGTATCCGGCAATATTCCGGCATGTGTAAGCTGTGCACACGGCAGACTTCTGCTTATAAAAGTGAGATGAGAACTATAAAAGGCTTCCAATGGGGAAGCCTTTTATTATTACGCTTTTGTCATATCGTTGAAAAATAAAAATATATGTGATAAAATTTTAAAAAAACGAAAAGGATGTTACCCTGATGAACAGTATACTTCTTGTAGAGGACGACTCCGTTATAATAAAAAGCCTTACTGAATTTTTAAGCGACGAGGGATTTTCTGTGTCACATGCCGACGGGCAGTCAAAAGCTATATCAATGATGAATGATCTTAGCTTTGATATTCTTCTTGTCGATATTTCACTGAAAGAGGGAAACGGCTTTGCCGTCTGCGCATGCGCAAAGGAAAAGGGTCTGCCGGTCATTTTTCTGACAGCCTCGGGAGATGAATACAGCGTTGTAACGGGCCTTGACATGGGCGCCGACGACTATATTGCAAAGCCGTTTCGCCCACGCGAGCTGGTGTCGCGGATAAGAAGCGTTTTACGACGCTGTGGGAAAATGCGCTCCGTTATAACGCTCGGAGACGTTACGGTGGATACGGACAAGGGCATTGTCGAGCGGTGCGGTACTGATGTTTTTCTGTCTGCCCTCGAATACAGGCTGCTGCTCGTACTGCTCAATAACCGAGGCGTTATCATGTCTCGTTCCAAGCTGCTCGAGGATATTTGGGACGTGACGGGAGATTTTGTAAACGACAACACACTGACAGTTTACATTAAACGCCTGCGTGAAAAAATAGAAACCGACCCGCAAAATCCCGATATTATAAAAACAGTGCGCGGCATCGGCTACAAAATAGAACTATGAAACTATTCTCAAATCCGGAAATAAGAAAAGCCACCGTATGGCTAAGCCTTGTATGCGCAGTGTTTTGCGCTCTTGCGTTTATCTTTTTCGGCATATACGGGTTTATTGTTATGCTGCTGTCGTTCATAACCTCCTTTGTTATTTATTTTTACTTCACCTCAGAGCGCTACAAGCAGCTGCGACAAATGAGCGACAGCATCGACCGCGTGCTGCACGGCGAGGACTTCGGACTGATATGTGATTACAGTGAGGGTGAGCTGTCAGTGCTTCAAAGTGAGATACGAAAGATGACGGTCCGTCTGCGAGAGGCGGCTGACAGCCTAAAAAAAGACAAAATATATCTTACGGACTCGATTGCGGATATATCTCATCAGCTGAGAACGCCGCTCACATCCATAAACATTATGGTCTCGATGCTCAGGGAACAGGAGCTGTCATACGACCGGCGCACAGAGCTTGTTTACTCTTTGAAAAGCATGCTTTCCCGAATTGATTGGCTTATTGAAACGCTGCTGAAAATGTCAAAAATTGATGCAGGCACCGCATTTTTCGAGAAAAAGCAGGTGTCTGTGCGCGAGCTTGTAAAAAAAGCTTCTATGCCGCTTGAGGCGTCGCTCGATGTCCGCTCGCAGGAGCTTATTACAGATATAAAAGGTGAATTCTTTTACGGTGATATTTCGTGGAGCTCGGAAGCGGTGAGCAATATTCTCAAAAACTGCATGGAGCATAATCCGCAGGGCGGTAAAATATATGTCACTGCGTGCCAGACAAGTATTTTTACGGAAATCGTAATAAGGGATACCGGCGTCGGGCTTGACCCCGACGATATACCGTGCCTGTTTGAACGGTTTTACAAGGGCAAGACGTCAACCGAAACAAGCGTCGGCATCGGGCTTGCGCTGGCACGCAGCATTATCGCTCAGCAAAACGGTACTATTAAGGCGTCAAATCACCCCGAAGGCGGCGCTCAGTTTACAATACGCTATTACTTCGGAATTATTTAAGGTGTAATGTATGAAACAAACAAACTTAAAATCGGCATGGGGAATATGTTTTTTATTTTTAGGAATTGCAGCCGCGGCAGTAATGTTCATGCTTGATTTTTTCGGTCTTCTTCCTCAAAAAAGCTACGGCGCAGAGTATTTCGGAATCGAGACGATAAAAAGTCCAGTTGATTTTAACGGCAACGGCACAGACGACTATACCGATATACTGCTCGGAGCAAAAAAAGATGCTGAAAACAAACCGAAATATGTAGATAAATACTACAAAGGCGGATATCCTCCCGAAAACGAAGGGGTATGCACCGACCTTATCTGGCGCGCATTTGCCTGCGCAGGCTATTCTCTGCGCGATATGCTGGACTGCGACATACTCCAAAATCCGCAGGATTACCCGCGCGTTTCTCACAGGGATAATAATATTGACTTTCGGCGCGTACCCAATCTCAAGGTGTTTTTTGATAAGTATGCATTAAAGCTTACAACCGATATAAACGAGATTTCCCAGTTTCAGCCCGGTGATATTGTAATTGTCAACGGCACAAAGCATATCGGCATAATTTCCGATAAACGCGCGAAGAACGGCGTACCGTTTATACTGCATAACGGCGGGCAGGCAAAGCGTGAGGAAAACGCTCTGTGGCGCATGTCGATAACGGCGCATTACCGCTTCGACGCACAAAATCTGCCGGACAATATAAAAGAAGCCGCGGGGGCGTAGCCCGCGGCTTTTATATATTTATCTGCACTTTCAGTCTTTTTCAGCAAGTGCATCCGTATCGACCTTTGATTTATAAAAGCGGTTTATAGCCTGAGTGTCCTCTTCACACAGAACATTTTTAAAATCAAGCATGCCGTCGGAACCAACTGCAAAGCAGTACATATCTCCGGCTATAAGAAAATAACATTCAGCTTTATTAGCCGTCACGGCATTATCACGTATGTTAAGAAACATAAGATACCGCCCGCCTTTTTCAAAATGCGGGTCTTCGCCGCTGCCGACATAGAATTTGCCGTCAACGGTACCGCCTAAAATGCGAACATTTATCTCAGCGCCAGCCTCGCCCTTCAGCACGCTCAGAGTTTTCATAATATAGTCGGTATACACGCTTTCGGTTGCGCCTCCCCTATCGGTTACAACCTGGTTTTCTACTCCGGTAAACTCACCTACTAATATTAAATCAGCCTTTTGTTCAAGCTCCTGAGGCGAAATGCACGCATAATCCGTAAATATCACCTCACCATTTGTGACATTATTTTCTGTTTCCGATTCATCATTATCCTCAGATTTATTTTGAGCCGAAACCGCATTCCGATACAATCGCTCAACCTCCTGCTGCGTGTCTCTGCCCTCAAAATCAAGAGTTCCGTTACCGTCTATTTTAAAGCAGCCGTTAATTCCGTTAATACAACAGTAAACCGTCTTTTGGCCGTCATCAAATTTTCTGAGATACAGAAAATATTTCTGCCCCTTTTCAAGCGGCTTTTCCGACGAGCAAACCGTCATTTTTCCATGCTTTCCTCCTATGATTCTCACAGTTATGCTGTCCTGCGCGATTCCCTTTACAGTCTGTTGAACATTAACGGTAAAATCTGTATAAATATCCGCAGGGCTTTTCGTATCAGAGTGTACATATGAAAAGTCCCCGCTTGCCGTACCTATTACAATAAGGTCTGCCTTCTTTTCCATTTGCTCTGCTGTCAGATTTTCATATGTTACACGCACAGATGCCTCTAAGTCGTCATTTTCCGTCTCTCCCTGCGCACCCGAGACCTCTCCTTTTGTATCCAAAACGGGGTCCGATTTGATTTTTCTGCCGCATGAACAAACAGCAAGCAGCACCGCCGCAGTCATTATAAGCGTCAATAACTTCCTTTTCATATTTTTTCCTCCCTGAAAGTGTTTCACCTATATATGTAATTTGCGACGTATAATGTTTCATTTTTTTGCACATTTAATTTTTTTATCTGTTTCTCACAAAATTCAGCCGATTTTTTTGTATATAATGTCGTATAAAAATAAAATTACGTTTGTTTTTTAAATTATTCTTGTATATCGGTAATATTCGTGTTATACTAATAAAAGGGAAATATGCCGGCAGGACGCAACGGTCGGCTGTTACATAATAGGCATAGCTTGCTATGTCTGATTTTTTGTTACTTGTTTCACTGAAATTTTACCGCTGTTTTCGGCGGTAAGCTAAAACATAAGGAGAATAAATGGAAATTAAAGAAAAAATAGCAAAGCTTGACAGCCTTGCTGACAAAGCCGCGGGTATTTCCGAGGCTAAAAAAACAAAGGTGCCGCGCATTGCCAAAAGCGGGAGCGGAAAAACACCTGCCGGTAAAAAGACGGCAAAGGCTTCTTCGGAAAGCCAAGGTTCCAAACGCGCCGCACAGACTAATAGAGCAAAGACGTCAGAACGGCAAAACAACACACCAGTCCGAAAAGCAAAAACTACGGCACAGGACAAATCGGTAAATCAGCAAATCAGCGCCGATACACAGGCGGCTTCTGACAGTAAAGTAAAAGCAGCAAAGCGCAGCAGCGGCAAAAAGCTGAAAGTAATTCCTCTCGGCGGTTTGGACGAGATAGGCAAAAACATGACTGTTATCGAATACGGCGAGGATATGATTATCATTGACTGCGGACTTGCCTTTCCCGACGCCGATATGCTGGGAATAGACCATGTGATTCCGGATTTTACCTATGTAATGAAAAACCGCAAAAAGCTGCGCGGAGTTTTTGTCACTCACGGACACGAGGACCACATCGGCTCCCTTCCCTATTTTCTGAAAGAAATAAACGTACCGATATTTGCAAACAAGCTGACTCTCGGTCTTATCAGACGAAAGCTTGTTGAGCACAAGCTGGACAAACAGAGCATACTAATGGAGTGTAAGCCGGGCGACGTTATAAACCGCGGATGTTTTTCGGTCGAGTTTATTAAGGTAAATCACTCTATTGCCGACAGTGCGGCATTTGCTGTCAAAACCCCCGTCGGAACAATAATCGACATGGGCGACTTCAAAATAGACACAACTCCTATACGAGGACGTATGATAGATCTCACAAGGCTGGGCGAGCTGGGACGCGAGGGCGTTTTACTGCTCATGTCCGACTCTACCAACGCAGAGCGTCCCGGCATGGCACTGTCAGAGCGAAAAGTAGGCGTATCAATCGAGAATATTTTCGCAAGAGCGCGTGAAAAGCGGATTTTTGTCGCCACATTTTCATCGAACGTACACCGTGTTCAGCAAATAATTACGACCGCTGTCAAATACGGAAGAAAGGTTGCCATCTCAGGGCGCAGCATGGAGGGCGTTATCGCCGTGGCCCATGAGCTTGGATATCTTGACTATCCCAAGGGCACAATTGTCACTATTGACCAGGCAAACAGATTTCCGAAAAATGAAATAGTGATAATTACAACAGGCTCTCAGGGTGAACCGATGAGCGCACTTTACCGCATGGCTTTTTCCGACCACAGAAACATTTCCATTACAAGCGATGACCTTGTCGTTATTTCCGCATCACCTATTCCAGGCAACGAGCGGCTTGTATCTGCTGTTGTCAATGAACTGGAACGGCTGGGAGCCGAGGTCGTGGCGGACAGTCTTGCCGGAGTACATGTATCGGGTCACGCATGTCAGGAGGAGCTCAAACTGATTTTGGGGCTTATAAAACCGCGCTTTTTCATGCCGGTTCACGGCGAGTACCGGCATCTGCTGGCACATAAGAAGCTTGCGGCGGAAACAGGCATTGCAGAGGAAAACATTTTTATAAATCAGATTGGCGGAGTGCTGGAACTGACAAAAACCACCGCAAAAATCACATCCTCCGTGCCGTCCGGACAAATTCTGGTAGACGGCGGCGGCATCGGAGACGTAGGCAATATCGTAATGAGGGACAGACATCTGCTTGCCGAGGACGGCATGATTGTCGTTGTGGCGGCAATCAGTACAAAGCATAAAAAGATAATGTCGGGGCCTGATATAATTTCGCGCGGATTTATTTATATGCGAGAAAGTGAAGAGCTGATAAACGGTGCAAAGTCGGCGGTTACAAACGCTCTGAAACGGAGCATGGAGCGGGACGTATTTGACTGGAGCACTATGAAAACGGAAGTGCGCGACAGTATTACAAAATATGTCACGTCAAAAACCAGGCGAAGCCCTGTTATAATCCCTGTAATTATGGAGGTTTAATAAAAACCGGCTGCACATTTTAGCAGCCGGTTCTATTATATCTTTTATACTATTTCGCAGAATACTTTTTCAATTGCGGATTTTTTGGCACAAAGACACATTTTTGCACTCAGTATTCCATCTTTAAGCGGGGCATGCGAGACATCCTTCCCTGAAACAACATCACAGAAATTGCTTATCAGCGCAGCGTCACCTCCGGAATGACCGTGTCCCGTCGGAAAACGATAAGTCTCGGTCGCGTCGCTGTTGTGATAATACAGCTGTACAACGCCGGTATTAAAGTCAAATTCGACCGTACCGTAATATCCTATAAGCCGAGCCCCGCGCTTGCCCGCGCCCTTTCTTGCAATAAAATCCTGCGAGTAGACCGCATGCATACCGTTGCTGTATTCAACTATTGCACTACCGCTGTCCTGGTTTCCCGTATCCACCGCAAAGCAGCAGCCATCCTCAACGGCATATCTGTCACCGTATGTAGCTACGTTTTGAGCGCTTTCCGGGCATTCCTTTGCACGCGGGCACTCGGAGCACTTCTGATTTTCCGGCATGTCACCGTAAAACACCTGTTTTGAATCAACAGCACAAATCCTTACAGGATGAATTCCCTCCAAAAGACTGTTTATATAATCAAAATCATGCGTCGCCTTTTGCAGCCACAGTCCGCCCGTTTCATTCTCGTCGCGATACCAGCCATGATAATAGCACCTTGCATACGGTACGTTATTGTATGCCTGAACGTGCGCAACCTGCCCCAGCTTTCCGCTCTTTATTATATCGCGCACACAGTTTACAATCGGAGTGTTGCGCAGCGGGAAGGATACTACAACCTTATCGCTGATATCGGTGGAAGCATTAAGCTCTTCAAGCGCGGTCAGCTGCTGCTCGTTTATACATACGGGCTTTTCCAAGAACGTCGGCAGGCCGTACTTTGCCGTAAGCAGCATAAAATCGGTATGCAAAGAGCAGCGCGTGCCTATTGTCAGGCAGTCGAGCTTTTCATTTTTCAGCATCTGGGAAGCGTCGGTATAAAAATGCACATCTTCATATTCCGCATACTTCTCTTTCATTGCCTCTACATTCGGATCACATACCGCCTGTATTTTAAACCCCTCGTTTTTTGCGATTTTCTCCACAATCGGCGTCATGCGGTAGCCGCTGCCGATTACGCCTATTTTATACATATAAGTTTACCTCCGTTTTTATTTATATTACCATTACCGCGGCTTAAAGGCAATAAACAGAGATGTTTATATTTAGCACAAAACTGCTGTTGATATATTTTAAAAACATGATATAATTTTTAAAAAACAAGTACGGTGATATCATGGAATTTTCAAGCGACAGAATTTCCGATAAATATTTAGAATTAAATATCTGCGGAATACAGCAAACCTACGGAAAGGAGCGTGAGGCACGTCGTCCTGCAGGACGTTTGGACTATCATATTTTATACATTATCGAAGGCAGCTGTATTCTCACACGTGCCGGAGTACAGCAGAAGGTAGCTCCCGGTAATATAATACTGTTTCATCCGCATGAGCCGCAGTTTTATAAATATCCCGCCGGTGAAAATGTGACATCACTGTTTATACATTTCAGCGGAACTGGCTGCAATGAGCTTTTAGAGCAATGCGGGCTTTTTGAGCCTGTCATGTATATAGGCAAAAGTGAGCGGCTGAAAAGTATATTTTCAAAGCTTGTAAATGAATACATGCTGAAAAAGCATCTGTTTTCAGCCGTCTGCACAGGTCTCACCATACAGTTTTTAGCCGAAGCCGGAAGACGCGTAATAAACGGTGATAAAAAAATATATCCCGAAGGGCGCATTGAGCAAATATGCCGTATTATGCAGAGCAATCTTCGGGAAAATCATCCCGTATCATATTATGCGTCGCTCTGTAATCTCAGCGAAAGCAGATTTTGGCATCTGTTCAAAGAACAGACCGGTCACTCGCCGAAACAGTATATTATTAAAATGAAAGTTGAAAGCGCCTGTTCTTTACTGGAATATCACGGCTGCACAATACGTGAGGCGGCGCAAGCCGTCGGCATTGAAGACCTAAACTATTTCAGCCGCCTTATACGCACGCATACGGGATATGCCCCCGGCCGTTTTAGACTTCTGTAAAAACTTTAATTTATGTTTATACGCCCGCTGTAAATATACAGCGGGTATTTTTTTGCACCCGCACAGTTGTACCGGCATAGGATAAAGAGAAAAGGGGAATGAGCTATGTATCGTTTCGGTATTTTCGGCAAGGATGCCCGAATGAAATATCTGTGTCTGGCACTCAAACGGGACGGATACCCTGCCGAGATGTTTGAAAACCAGGACCTGCAACAATTTATTGATAAGAATGATATCATAGTTCTGCCGGTAAGCCGCGATTATGATGAAATACTAAAGCTATGCCGCGGTAAAACAGTCATGGGCGG
>CABULU010000035.1 GCA_902492505.1 uncultured Eubacteriales bacterium | reverse complement strand
TCCGTTCGACTTGCATGTGTTAGGCACGCCGCCAGCGTTCGTCCTGAGCCAGGATCAAACTCTCTATTAAAATATCCATTTCTTCTATTAAGTTTCTCCCGGACTCTTGACTTTTACTGACCTTTTTCTGTTTTGTCAATTGTCCTCTTTTACAATTAACGGGTCCTTTTTCCTTGATGCTGTTTAATTTTCAATGTTCTTTTTGCACCCGCCTCTTTCGCATGTGCCTGTTGCTCTCCCGCGTTTTGGGTGCTTGTTTATGATACCATTTACTCCTCGGTTTGTCAATACCTTTTTTGTGTTTTTTTATGTATTTATTTTAAAAAAATACATAAAGCAATAATAAAACTAATATTTTGGCGCAAAAATTTTCTAAACTCCGACAATAAAAGAGAGAATTAATCAAATTCTCTCTTTTAATATTACTATATTTTAAACATCAAATCCGAATACACGGGAAACGGCCAATCGGCTGAGTCAACAATTGTTTCAAGTTTATCTGCGCTGTCACGCACAGCCTGCATATCGGGAATTATCCGTTCATTAAAGTATACCGCAAGCTTTACTATATCGCTGCTGTCAGGGCAGGCGGACATGTCCTTCTCAAGCTCCTTTGTCGCACTGTTCAAGCTGTTGCAAAGCTCGTTGACAGCATCAAACGACAGCTTAGCTGCGTCGTTTGAAATATCGACACCAAGCTTTTGCTTTGCAACAAGCGTATCGGCAAGCTTTCCTGCATATTTAATAACGGCAGGCAATATATCACGCTTTGCCATATCAAGCATTGTATTTGCCTCGATATTGACAGTTTTAGCATAATTCTCATACGCTATTTCACTGCGTGCATGCAGCTCTTTATCGGTAAATATTTTATTTCTCTCAAAAAATTCTATATTTTTTTTCGAGGCAAAATAAGGCAAAACATCTACCGTGCTGCGCAGGTTTAACAGTCCGCGGCGCTCCGCTTCCTTGACCCAGTCCTCAGAATAATTATTTCCGCTGAAAATAATCCTGCTGTGCGCAGTAAATGTCTCTTTCAGAATTGCATTTACCTCTGTATCAAAGTCCGCACAGCCCTCAAGTCTATCTGCAAACTCGCGTATAACATCCGCCGTAATGGTATTTAAAATAACGTTGGCAGTTGAAACAGACATAGATGAGCCGAGCATTCTGAATTCAAATTTATTACCAGTAAAAGCAAACGGAGACGTCCTGTTGCGGTCGGCAGAATCTTTCTTAAAATCGGGAAGAACATTCACCCCCGTATGCATCTTCGACACTTTGACACCGTCATACTCGACGCCCTCGATAATGCAGTTTACAATCGCCTCAATTTCGCCGCCGAGATATACTGACACTATGGCGGGAGGCGCTTCATTTCCGCCCAGGCGGTGGTCATTGCCGGGGCTTGCAACCGAATAGCGCAGCAAATCCTGATGCTCGTCCACAGCTCGAAGCACTGCAGCAAGAAACATCAAAAACTGCTTATTCTCATACGGTTTTTTACCCGGCTTAAAAAGATTTACACCCGTATCTGTTCCGAGAGACCAGTTATTATGCTTGCCGCTGCCGTTTACCCCGTTAAACGGTTTTTCATGCAGAAGACAAACCATATCATGACGCAGAGCAACCTTTTTCATCATCTCCATAATTATCTGATTATGGTCGGTTGCAATATTCGCAGTACAATAAACCGGCGCAAGCTCATGCTGAGCGGGAGCGACTTCGTTATGCTCTGTCTTTGCATACACGCCCAGGCGCCAAAGCTCCTCATCCAGCTCTTTCATATACGCCTTGACCCGCGGTTTTAACACTCCGAAATAATGGTCCTCAAGCTCCTGCCCCTTAGGTGCCGGCGCACCGAACAGAGTTCGTCCTGTAAAGATAAGATCCTTTCTCTTGTCATAAAGCTTTTTATCAACAAGAAAATACTCCTGCTCCGCACCGATTGTCGGAATAACACGCGTGGCTTCCGTATCGCCGAACAGTCTTACAAGCCTCAGGCTCTCATTACCCACAAGCTCAATAGACTTCAGCAACGGAGTCTTTTTATCCAGCATTTCACCCGTATACGAGCAAAATACCGTAGGAATGCAAAGAGAATCATCCTTTATAAACGCATATGATGTTGGATCCCACGCAGTATAACCGCGCGCCTCAAACGTAGCTCGCACACCGCCCGACGGGAAGCTCGAAGCATCAGACTCACCCTTGATAAGCTCTTTGCCGCTGAAATCCATAATCACAGTACCGTCCTGCTGAGGCGATAAAAAGCTGTCATGCTTTTCGGCTGTAAGCCCCGTCAGCGGTTGGAACCAATGCGTGTAATGAGTCGCACCGTGCTCGATTGCCCATTCTTTCATAGCGGCAGCAACTTCATTTGCAATTTTTATATCAAGCTCTTTATGCTGCTCAATAGTATTATAAAGCGACTCATAAATCTCTTTTGAAAGGCGCTTCTTCATTT
This sequence comes from uncultured Eubacteriales bacterium, assembly GCA_902492505.1. GTDB lineage: Bacteria > Bacillota > Clostridia > Oscillospirales > QAKW01 > RGIG9041. Next base: position 17,683 of record CABULU010000035.1, on the reverse strand, counting down.
CCTTGTCATTAAAAACGTCTATACCGAACAATTCGGGAATATTCATAAATACCTCCTTAAAAGAAAAGGTACTTGCAAACTGACTTTCCAAGTACCAAACCTAATTAATTATATTAAACGAAAAGGGTATTGTCAAGCCAAATTTAAGACTGCAAGCACGCCGCCGTTTATATCTGTACTCATAAGCGGAAAAAGACTTTCAGCCCGGTCATTTTTCAGGCACTTTGCAGCCTTTACGGCAATTGTTTTGCCATCCTTTTTCATATAGCAAACATATCCGTAAAACGCACGCGTTATTTTATCTATTCTGTCAAAGCTGTCCGAAACGTCAAATGTCATTTCATCCTTTGACGGCTCCGGCCAGTATTCTCCGCCGCACTGACGCACGGAGTTTTGCCAAAAATATTCCGGTCTCTTTAAAAAACGGCGTAAAAGCACGGGCGCCGACAGCTGCGTTTTTAAGGTAAGGGTTTCAAGGTTTTCATCTTCATCGATGGGAAATTCATCCCGAAGAAGAATATCGCCGCTGTCAAGAGAGGAAGAAAGCTTATGCAGCGTGACCCCGAAAGTATCAAGTCCTTTAAGAATAGCGACAGGCTGGGGCCACGGTCCGCGACCTTGAGGCAGCAACGACGGATGAATATTAACCTGCATCAGTGACTGTACCACCGGTATTTTAAAATAATATCCTGCCGAAACCGTGAGCTGACAGCCACGCTCATAAAGCTCATAAAGCATGTCCGCATCGGGTTTTTCTTTGGTTATTTCAATACCGTATTCTTTTGCCGCAGCATAAGTCCGTACATTTTGCTCATAATCACCGTCCACATCACAGGTGAAAATTTTCAGTATTTCATGGCCGCTGTCAATAAGCATTTGCAAGCAGTCATAAAAAAGGTCAAATCCGAAATACGCTATTTTCAAATCAAATCCTCCGACCTGAGCTTTTGAATTATTATACCCGTAACCGAAAAATCTAAGCGTTTACTCCAGGCCGATTATCTTTACGCTTCTTCCGGATTCCTCAAGCACTGTTTTCAAATGCTGCTCCAGCTTATCGTTATTTCGGGGATAGCCCGATGCCATAATCCCCACCTCAAGCTTCTCATCACTCAGCTTTTCCATCTGAGCCACCGCCTTTTGAACAGTCGAATCAATTGAACCGCCTATATACATTTCACCGGAAACGGCAGGCTCCGTCGCCTTTTTCGCCGCCGATGCCCTGATACAATAACCGTACAGCGTATACTCCATTCTGAGCGAATAGTCATCGCCGTAGGTTATTATAACAGCCTGGGTTTTAAGAGTCATTGACAGCAGCAGCACACCCAAAATACCCGCAAGCAAATATTTTTTATCTCCGAGAAAATCCTTAAACTTATTCATTTTAATCTCCGTTTTAAGTTTGTTTGCCTTACAAAGAGTTATTATATTATAATACGGGATATTTTTCAATAAATATTAAAAAAGTATTTATTTTAAAATAAAAACAGACTATAATATTATCAGTAAATAAAGGAGAATAACACCATGGAGCGCTTTCCCGATTTGAATAAATACGAACATATACATTTTATAGGTATCGGAGGAGTTTCTATGTCGTCGCTTGCAGTCATACTCTCCGAAAACGGAAAAATCGTCACAGGCTCCGACTCTGCGGAATCAGACAATACAAAAATGCTTGCAGAGCACGGAATTAGTGTTTTCATCGGTCATGACGGAGCAAATATCGACGGCGCAGATCTCATCGTTTACACCGCCGCCATCAAGGACAGCAATCCCGAATTAGTGAGGGCGAAGGAGACGGGGGTGCCCTCGATTGAACGGGCGGTGCTGCTGGGCATGCTAATGTCGCTTTACCCGCATTCAGCCGCAGTTGCCGGAACGCACGGCAAGTCAACAACAACATCCATGCTTTCCTCCGTCATGCTTGATAGCAAACTTGATCCTACCATACTTATAGGCGCACACTTTGACAGAATAAATGCCAATTACAGAGTAGGTCTTTCCGAGTACGCCGTTTACGAGGCATGTGAATATGTAAACTCTTTTCATCATTTTTATCCCGATACGGCGATTATTCTGAATATTGATGCGGATCATCTGGACTTTTTCAAAGATATTGACGACATAAAAAAATCATTTAAAAAATTCATAGGAAACGTAAACGAGAACGGAACGATAATAATAAACGGCGATGATCCCAACTGCAAGGGACTGACAGACGGGTGCCGACAAAAAGTAATCACCTTCGGATTTGACAGTTCAAACGACTGCTTTGCGCAAAATGTAAGGCAGGAAAATGGTTTTCCTGTATTTGACGCCGTTTTATACGACGAGAGAATACAAAACATCAAATTATCCGTACTTGGCACACACAATATTTTAAACGCGCTTGCGTCGATATGCTGCGCTAAGAATTACGGTATAGAAAACGACGCCGTAATCAGCGGTCTGCAAAAATTCAAAGGCGCCGACAGGCGGTTCCAGATAGTTAAAACCGTAAACGGCGCACAGATTGCAGACGACTACGCACATCATCCGACAGAGATTGAGGCGACAATTTCAGCGGCAAAAGCCGCCGGTTACAAAAAGATATGTGTAATTTTCCAGCCGCATACCTACACCCGCACAAAGCTGCTTTCTGACCGTTTTATATCGTCCCTTTCCAAAGCCGACGAGGTAATACTGACGGATATATTCAGTGCAAGAGAGATAAACACAATAGGCGCCAGTGTTATGGACATCACAGCGGGTATAAAAGGCGCGCGGTATATCAGCAGTAAAGAGGACATCGCCAAATTTATAAAAGACAGCGCAAAACCGAACGAGGTTTATATTCTGATGGGAGCCGGAGACATCAATAAAACAGCCGAGCTGTTATGACAGCGTCACTCCGCGCAGAAACTGAGCTGAGCTGGCAATCTCCTGCAAATTTTCATAATTTGAGCTGTACACTTCGATGATTGCAGGTCCGGAATAACCGTTTTCATTTAGAATAGAAAAAATTTTCGTATAGTCTACAATCCCGTCACCGGGAAGCATACAGATATGCTCATCATCATAGTCATTAATATGAAAGTTAACAATATTGCCGCCCATTGCACGGCACAGCTCATAGGGGTCTGACCCTCCCTTATGAGCTTGTTTTATATCAAAGGTAAATTTTACGGTATCGCCCAGCCGAGACTTCAGCTTACTGACTATATCAGGGTGATTTATACTGTTAAAAAACACGTTTTCATGCGCAATACATACTCCGTATTTATCGGACAGCTCTGCAAGCGGCTTTAAGCATTCTATATATTCGTCAATATCGGTAAGCGCAAGTCCTCTGTCGCCGTGCATATTTATAACACCAGCGCCCAAGAACTTAGCTGCCGTGCAATATTTAGCATAAAGTGCCTTGGCGTCCTCTACCCGCCTGTCATATCGGGAAAAGAACATGTAATTTTCAATGGCGCTTGTAAACGGATGAACGGAATGAATTCTAAGACCGGCAGTCGACGATTTTTTCTCAAATTTACGGATATAATCGTCCTGCAGCTCACTGTAAGTGTTTATAAAAAGCTCAGACACGCCAAAGCCGAGTCCACAAGCAGTATCTATCATATCCTCCGGATGACGCGGATAAAAACAAGCAAGTGAAACACCGATTTCCACTAAACTCACCTCTGCCAATAAATTGTAAATATATAGCTTCCCTACCATTTAACATACATTGAAAATCAAGCGTATTTATTGTATCATTAATATATACCGATTTCAAGAAAAAAAGACCGCGGGAGGTACGAAATATGAATATTACCAAGCATGCCAAAATCGCTCTGTTTTCCTCCACCGGACTGTGGGCACTAATTACGCTGACGGTATGCGCGCTTATGCAAAACAGAATACAGATATCCCGGCATTTTTCCTACGAAATACTCTTGGAATTTGCCAAAGCAATAGATTTATGGTACATAGTCTGCATATTCTGCGCATTTTCAATAGACATTGCAAATAAAAAAAGACGATAGAGAAGACTTTTCATAGAGCAATTTGCAAATAATAACGAAAGCAGAGCAAAATATGCTCTGCTTCTCTGTTTTACACATACTAAATCAGAAGATGATATATCTGCTCTGCTACAGGAGCAACAATACGATTCTTTCTCTACTTTTTAGTAAAAATTTTATTTAAGATAGTTGTTACAATAATTATAACGCCTATAACAATGAAAATTGCTATCATACCTGAAAGCATATACGGCAGATTATAAACAAAAGCCATTGGATTAAAACGACTGAACATACAGCTACCTCCTACATGAAGAACTTAAGTATAAGACCGCCTGCGATTACAGAGGCAATCTGACCTGAAACATTTACACCGATAGACTGCATAAGCAGAAAGTTTTGCGGATCTTCTTTAAGACCCATTTTATGCACAACCCTTCCTGACATCGGAAATGCAGAAATACCCGCAGCACCAATCATCGGATTGATTTTTTTGCCTTTCGGCAAGAAAAGATTTAACAGTTTTGCAAATAACACACCTCCTGCTGTATCAAATACGAAAGCGAAAAGACCTAAAGCCAAAATTAACAGTGTGTCAAGACGCAGGAATTTAGAAGCTTCCATTTGACAAGCAATTGTAATACCCAAGAAAATAGTGATGAGGTTTGCAAGAACCTTTTGTGCAGTTTCAGAAAGGGAGTTTAATACTCCGCATTCACGGATTAAGTTGCCAAACATAAGGAAACCTATCAAAGAAACTGACTCGGGCGCTACAACGCCTGCAATAATTGTAATGATAATAGGGAATAAAATTTTTGTAAGACGTGACACCTCTTTGGCTTCGTAAGGCATTTTTATCAGCCGTTCTTTTTTTGTGGTAAGAGCCTTAATAACAGGCGGCTGAATAATAGGCACTAATGCCATATAGGAATAAGCAGCTACCATTATTGCACCTGTTATTCTGCTGTCCGAGCCTAAAAGCTTGTTGGCGACAACTATGGCTGTTGGGCCGTCTGCCGTACCGATAACTCCGATAGAAGCAGCTTCCGGAGTGGTGAAAAACATTGAAGCCAAGCAAAATGTAAAGAAAATGCCAAACTGTGCAGCGGCACCGAAAATCATCAACTTGGGGTTTGTAAGTAATGGTCCGAAGTCTATCATAGCACCTATGCCTATAAACAATATCAGCGGAAATAATTCGTTTGCAATACCGGCATTGAATAAAGTGGTCAGAGCCCCTTCGGCTACAAGCTCACCAGTTTCGCTGAATTGATTAATAGCACCTGAGGATGGAATATTGACTAAAATAGTACCAAATCCCATTGGCAAAAGCAATGTAGGTTCCATATCGCGGCGGATTGCCAAGTAAATCAGCACCCCTCCGATTGCCCACATTACAAGATATTTCCAACCGCCCGCTTCGGCAAAAGCCGAAAAATTCTCAACAAGAAAGCTTAATTCTTCAAATGTATTTGCTAAAAAATCCATTTTTTCATCCTTTCTTAATTTTTGGGAAAATAAAAAAGACTTTTACTCTGTAAAAGTCTTGTCACTTAATGCAAAATGCGGGTTTTTAACCGTTTTGACGCACAATGCAACGTAATATATATTTTACGCCGACTACTCCCTTATACTTAAAAATAATATCATATACATATAATAATTTCAAGTTAAAATTAAAAAATTCCTTTTAACTGCAAAGTAAAAATAACAGAGGCACCTGCAATAAAGAAGGCGCCTCAAACTTTTTTTATTTTTCCGAAAGTATTTTTTCGACAGACGCAAGCTTAACGCAAACTATAAAGCGCTCTACCGCCAGCTTTAGGCTATCGATATCCGGGAAAGAAGGTGCAATTCTTATATTGCTGTCTTTCGGGTCTTTTCCATAAGGGTATGTAGCGCCTACGTTTGTGAGCGTAAGACCGGCATCGAAGGCCAGCTTATAAATTGCCGAGGCACAGCCAGGCAACGAATCAAAACTGATGAAATATCCGCCGCAAGGTGTAGTCCAGCTTGCAATTCCCGTACCCGACAGTTCCTTTTCAAATGCGTCAATAACCGCCTCAAACTTCGGACGCAGAATATCCGCATGGCGTTTCATATGCGCCATCATTCCCTGCTTATTTTTGAAAAACGCTACATGACGCAGCTGATTTATTTTATCAGGCCCTATTGTCTGGATAGAAAGCTGTTTTTTCATATGGTTCAGGTTGTCCGTGCTTGCCGACATAAGCGCAACGCCGCTGCCCGGAAACGTAATTTTGGACGTAGACGCAAACATAATTGGCATATTCGGACTGCCTGCTTTTTCACACTCATCAAGGATATTGAGAATTTCAATATTTTTGCCGAAGTCATGAATGGCATAGGCGTTATCCCAGAAAATTCTGAAATCACGCGCTGCGGGTTTCAGAGCGGCAAATGCACGTATAACATCGTCAGAATAAACAATACCCGTAGGATTGGAATATTTGGGAACGCACCATATACCCTTTACTGCGCTGTCGCTTTCGACATATTTTTTAACCGTATCCATATCCGGACCGTCACTGTGCATTTCAACCGTTATCATTTCAATGCCGAAAAGCTCGCAGATTGCAAAATGGCGGTCATAACCGGGAGACGGACAGAGAAACTTTATTTTTTCCTCCATGCACCATGGTCTATCGCTGTCGCATAAGCCGAAAGAATAAGCGCGCGCAACCGTATCATACATCATATTAAGGCTGGAATTTCCGCCTAAAATAATGTTTTCGGCACGCAGACCGAAAACATCTGCAAAAAGCTCCTTTGCGCTTGCAAGTCCGTCAAGCCCGCCGTAGTTTCTGCAGTCAGTACCGTCACTGGCTATGCACTGTTCATTTTTTGTAATAAGTCCGAGTATTTCCTCGGAAATATCAAGCTGCTGTTTATCCGGCTTTCCCCGAGCCATGTCCAGCTTTACATCGTCAGCTTTATACTCATTGTATTTTGACAGCAACCTGCCATGAAGATTCTCAAGTTCCTGCCTGCTCATTGATTGATAGGTCATAAAGGTATTTCCCGCCTTTGAATATATCAGAATTTATTGTTAAAGTAAAAGTAAGTACGCCCTAAAGATCCGCGTTTTTAACGGTACGCGGGAAAGGCAGCACATCTCTGATGTTAGCCATGCCTGTAACGTACATGATAAGCCTTTCAAAGCCCAAGCCGAAGCCGGCATGCTTTGTGCCGCCGTACTTGCGCAAGTCAAGGTAAAAGCCGTAGTTATCCTTATCAAGTCCCAGCTTATCCATCTTTTCAAGCAGAACGTCCATGCGTTCCTCTCTCTGGCTGCCGCCGATTATCTCACCAACACCCGGAACAAGCAAGTCCATTGCCGCAACTGTTTTTTTGTCATCGTTAAGGCGCATATAAAACGCCTTGATTTCCGCGGGGTAATCTATTACAAACACCGGCTTTTTAAACACCTGCTCCGTGAGATAGCGCTCATGCTCGGTCTGAAGGTCAATGCCCCATGAAACAGGATATTCAAACTTATCTTTGACTTTTTCCAAAATCCCGACCGCCTCGGTATAAGTTATGCGCCCGAAATCGTTTTCTATAATATTTTTAAGTCTTTCAAGCAGGGCTTTATCCACAAAGCTGTTGAAAAATTCCAGCTCATACTTACAGTTTTCAAGCAGGTATGAAATGACGTACTTTATCATTTTTTCCGCCAGCTCCATATCGTCATTCAAATCGGAAAATGCAATTTCCGGCTCAATCATCCAAAATTCCGCAGCATGTCTTGCGGTATTTGAGTTTTCGGCGCGGAAAGTGGGACCGAAAGTATATATTTTGTCAAAAGCCTGTGCAAAACACTCGGCATTAAGCTGTCCCGAAACAGTAAGATAGGTATTTTTCTGAAAAAAATCACGCGAAAAGTCAGGCTTGCCGTCTATCTTATCAAAATCAAGCGCCGTAACGCGGAACATTTCACCCGCGCCCTCACAGTCCGAGGTAGTTATAATCGGCGTATGAATATAACTGAACCCGTTATCGTTAAAAAACTTGTGAATAGCATAAGCAGCCTTGGAACGAACTCTGAAAACAGCCGACATAGTGTTTGTCCTCGGGCGCAGATGCGTCATTGTTCTCAGATAATCAAGCGTATGGCGCTTTTTCTGTAACGGATAATCGGGAGTGCTCTCGCCCTCAACGTAAATCTCGCCTGCTTTAACCTCAAACGGCTGCTTTGCCTGCGGCGTTGCGCAGAGAATTCCCTTTACCACAAGCGACGCACCTACGTTCTGCTTTACTATCTCTTCATAATTTGAAAGGCTGACGCTTTCCAGCACAATTTGCAAACTTTTGAAATGGCTGCCGTCATTTAGTTCGACAAAGGCAAAATTTTTAGAATCGCGTATCGTGCGCACCCAGCCGCACACGGTAATCTGCTTATCAAAATATGCGTCCGGCGACGCATATAACTGTGAAACAGTAGTATATTTCATTTCTCTCCTCTTCTCTTTACCGAATATGTAAAGCTTCTTTTTTAAACCACTGCATATTATACTATGACGTTCATAAAAAAACAATAGAAATTTTATTCAATCCCGAAAAACCACTCTTAAAACGCGCGGCATGGACTTTTTAACATACTTCTCGGATCTTGACAGGCAAAAAACAATAATCAACGCCGCTGCAAAAAGCGTAACAGCCGCTATATACGCGGCTGTTACAGAAATACCCGAAAACATAAAGTAACCCAAAATCGGGAAAACCACGGGCAATAAAAACACGATTATCATGCCGAAATAAATATAACCCGAACTGGAGGCAATCTCTACAAGTTCACCCACGCAAACAGGAATGTCACAGTACGCCGTAACATCGACCGTGCGGTTTTCGCAGCCGGAGCATAAAGCGCAGTTACCGCCGCACGCCCCTTCACGCACAACTGACACAAGCGCCTCTGTCCCGTTTATTTGCTTGATTTTACCGAATGCCGTCATATCAGCTTACATCTGCCATTACATAGTATTTGCCGGAAACACCGACTTTATAATCCTCAGGTATTACGGCATAAACCGGCATACTGTTGACGCCCTTAGTCTGTGTCTTATTCTGACAGTCAATTACAAGCTTTACATTTGTAGCGTCAAGCTTTGCTATATCTGCCGCAATTCCACGGAAAGTAATATCAATATATTTATCGGTTACGCTAACTGTCTGACCGTCCGCGACATTTTCGACTGTAAAGCTGCTAAACCTTACAGTTTTAGTCATGATATTTCCGAAATCAACAGACACCTTTACGCTGGACACATCATTGAGATTTCGCACCCCGTTTTGAAGGCTGACTACATATGTCTGCTGAAAATTCTCATTCTTTTCCGCAACATCAATGGTACCCAAATCATAGCTGTTCATTGTATCAAGCAGCTCTGCACTGCCGGCGACTGTAATTGTACCGGGGTCTATCGACAGCACGGCAAAATTGTTGTCATAACCGCCCGAGCTGTTGACGATTGTCGCGGTCACAGGCAAAGTCTTTGTTTTCAAAATCGAAACGGACACGTCCACCTTTTCATAATCGGCGGTTATATAATCCTTACTTACAGTATTGCCCTGCGCGTCAACAAATTCATAATCGCAGCTGTACACCATAGTCTGGGAATATTCCTTTTCGGAAACCACAACCTCCGCCGAAACAATCTTATTTATTTTGGATTCCGGTCCCTCGATATTCAGAACAGACGGAACACATACAGGATCGTTTTTGATATAACCCTCTGCAACGCTGCCCTCAACATGCGCATTTATTTTAACCTGCGCTGTCATGCTCTTTTCAAATTTGAGTGTAACATTCTGCACAGACTGGCTGATAACCTCGATAGACTGACCGCCTGTATCCACCTTTACGGGGAAACTGTATTCTCCCGACTGGGTGGCGTTGGACAAATCAACATACGCCGTAATCTTATCTGTATTCAAAATAGCGATAACGTCGCGGCTTGCTTTGTATGTGATAGAAAGACTCTTATCAAAATCCGTGACAAGAACAAGACCCTCACCCGCCGGAACGGAGTCCTCGATATTAAGCTGTATTTTAATGTTATCTATTCGCCGGGTATCGTCCTTGTTTATATACTGAACCACAAGAAACCAAATAACTATTGCAATCAGCAGCGCCAGCAGTTTAAGCGGCCAATTATTTTTCAGTCTTACCCATATCGTACCGAATCTATTTTTCATCGTTCGTCACCTCGTTTTTCGAACGCTTGAAAAAACGTTTTTTCTTTTCAGGGATAAGCAGCTTTTCTCCCAAAAGCGCGTTGAGCTGCCGTTCGGTAATACCGATATGGATTTTGCCGTCCAGCGCATAAGATATTCTGCCTGTTTCCTCAGACACTATTACCGCAAGCGCATCGGATGTTTCAGTGACACCGACTGCAGCCCTGTGACGCGTGCCGAGCTCCTTGCTTATTTCAAGATTTTTGCTGAGCGGCAGAAGACAGCCAGCCGACACTATTTTATTATCTCTGATTATCATAGCGCCGTCATGCAGCGGAGTGTTCGGAAAAAACACGGTAATAACAGTCTGCGGAGTTATAGAGCAATCCATGGAAATACCAGTGTCCCGCACATCTCCCAGCTTTACAGACAGTTCAAAAATCATGAGCGCACCTATCCTGCGTTCAGACATTATACGACAGCTTTCACAGATACTGTCAATCATTCCCTGCGTCATTGCATTGTAATCTCCGCGGCTCATAGACTGTATATTGCGGATATTGCTGAAACGCACCCTGCCTATACGCTCAAGACCGGAGCGCAGTTCTGGCTGAAACACAATAATTATAGCAATAAAGCTGAGCTGAATGGTATTTTTAAGAATATATGTCAGCGCGCTTAGCTTCATCAGTATTGCCGCCTGGTACAAAACAAGAATCAGCAAAACACCGCGGATAAGATGACCCATGCGCGTGTCGCGGGCAAATTTAATGCAGTAGTACACAATAATCGCAACAAGTATTATATCTATAAAATCCTCAGGGAACTTCATTGTTGAAAAAATTTTTATTAAATTTTCAAAGAAGTCCAAGACGACCTGCAAGAAATTTCACCTCACAAAATAAAGTATGGCATAATGTATATAAAACATTATACCATACCTAATTTATAAAATAAATATCAAGTTTTACTTTTTTAAATATTTTTTCAATATTTTTATAAAAGCGTCAATTTCCGATACCGTATTAAAGCATCCGAAGCTGATACGCACCATTCCTGTTTTCTGCGTTCCCATTTTTTGGTGAAACAGCGGCGCACAGTGTATTCCGCTGCGCACACAAACGCCGTTTTGTGCAAGATACCGGGCAACCTCGTCAGAGTCTTTGTCTTGAACGTTAAAACATGTCGTGCCCGCAAACAGGGCGCGCTGCGGATCAACATATGTTATTACACCGTCCAGCTCTTCAAGCGCACTGACCGCATATCTTACAAGGTTCAGCTTATGTCTGTATATTTTATCTACACCGTAATTTTTTATAAACTTCATTCCCTCATACATACCTTTAATCGCCGGAGTAGGCAGCGTTCCGCTCTCCAAAAGGTCAGGCAGGTAATCGGGTTGGTTGAGGTCAAAGCTCTCACTGCCGGTACCGCCCACGATAATCGGAGCGGGTCTTTTGCCGCACACGGTTATAAAGCCGCTGCCCTGCGGACCCAAAAGCCCTTTATGCGACGGCGCGCAGTAATAGTCGATACCTTCCTTTGACAGATTAATCGGAATAATGCCCGCTCCCTGGGCGCCGTCCACAACAAGTGAGACGCCTTTTGGCAGTGCGAGCGAAATTTCATGCAGCGGCATGACCTTTCCGCAGACATTGGAGCATTGTGTGCAAATCACAAGGCGAGTATTGCTTTTGATATGTTTGAGTATATTTTCAACGGTTTTACCGTCATCATACAGGTCAGTGCTGACTGCGTCAAAGCTGACGCCGCGATGTTCAAGCAGTTTCAGCGGGCGCAGCACGCTGTTATGTTCAAGGTCGGTTGTCACGGCATGATCGCCCGGTTTTAAAAGACCTTGAATCAGAAAATTAAGACCGTATGTTGCATTGGGTACAAAAACCACGTTTTCGGGATCGGAAACGCCGAAAATATCGCAGACAAGCAGCCTTGTATCAAAAATCACACCTCCGGCATCAAGGGCGGGTTTGTGTCCGCTTCGACCGGGATTTGCACCGTTGCTCTTAAGCCACTGTCCAACAGCACGGCTTACGGCGGGCGGCTTGGGGAACGAAGAAGCCGCGTTGTCAAAATAAATCATCAGGCGTCATCTCCGTACCTTATTTTTTCTTTTTTATGAAGCTGAACGCCGCCGTCGCTCATTATCTTTAGCGCACGGCGGACAAGGCTGTCATCAATCACAATGCTGTATACACAGCCGTGTATATCCGGGTCATCACTTATTTTTTCCACCCGTGAACGTATTCCGTTATCATAAAGCAGCCTGTTTGCCTTCATTGCATGAGTCATATTTTTACACTTTAGTTTCATTTTTATCACCTTGTTTTTATTATTCATTCTATAATATTCATCAGGATATAAAACAGATAATAATTTGCATTTTTTAACAAGTAGTGGTAATATAATAAAAAGGAGGTTTAATTATATGAAAATAACACCAAGCCAGCTAAACGACAATATTTTTGAAATGATTTCAGACAGATGGATGCTGATTACCGCAGGCGATAAGCGTAAAGCTAACACAATGACGGCAAGCTTCGGCGGATTCGGTGTTCTGTTCTTTAAAAATGTGGCTCATATCTATGTCCGCCCCGAACGTCACACTTATGAATTTTTAGAAAAAAAGGATACATTTTCACTCTCATTTTTCAGTCCCGAATTTAAAAGCAAGCTTGCATACTGCGGAAAAGTATCGGGCAGGGATGAGGACAAAATTACCAGGTGCGGTTTTCATGTTCTGTACAGCGCAGACGAAACACCGTATTTTGATGAAGCGCAGATAACGGTGCTTTGCAAAAAGCTATACCGTCAGGACATTTCAAAGGACTGCTTTACTGACAACACCGCGTTTGAAAAAACATATTCCTCAGGCGGAATGCACCGCATGTATATCGGTGAAATCACAGATATTATCATAAAATAAAAAATGATACCGATTAATTTCGGTATCATTTTTTATTAACATATTAAGCCACCTGCTTGCCGAGAGCATTAAGTGCCGCAATTATCTGAGTATCCTCTTTATAATCAAGTTCATAAAACCTGTCTTCAAGCTGAGCGGACAGCTTAGCCTCGACATCGGGAGACACACCTACACCATCATAATTTTCGCCATTTGGCGGATAGTACATTTTCGTAGAAAGGTACAGAGCACCGCGGCTGAGAGGAATTATCTCCTGCGCATAGCCCTTACCGTAAGTAGTTTCGCCCACAAGCGTACCTGCTTTGAAGTCGCGGACCGCTGCGGCAAAAAGCTCGCCGCCGCTGTAAGTAGAGCCATTTATGAGAACGGCATATTTTTTTGAAAAGCTGTTTGCATCGGAAGAATGAACTGTTTCTTTTCCGGCGTTGTCCTTTAACGTGACAAGCGTTCCCTCGGGAAGCAGAAAATCAAGTATATTTACAACCGAAGTCAGACTCCCGCCCGTATTGTTTCTGACATCGAAAATAAACTGGGCGGCGCCGTCATTTTCCAGTGATTCGACAGCCTTTTTAAAATCATCAAAGGTTGTATTGTCAAACTCACTTATGGCAACATAACCGACATCGCCCTCTATCATCTCATATTCGACGCTGGAGGTCACATATTCCCCTATGGTAACGGATTTTGTCAGCTCCTGCTCGCCGCGCAGCAGTGAAAGACTGATAGCCGTTCCGTTTTCCGCACGCAAAAGGTTTATAGCCTCCTCATAGGACATTTCCTCCACGTTTCTGTCGCCTATTTTGACAATTATATCGCCTATTTCAATATCCGCCTGTGCGGCAGGTGAATTTGATTTTACATTAATTATCTTTAAAAGTCCCGTAGCGGAAATATATTTAACAGTTATACCTGCGCCAGAATACTTCCCGTTCATCTGCGAAGTATAGGAGGCGTACTCCTCTTCATTGAGATAGGTACTATATTTATCGACAGCAGACACATACCCTGTCAGCAGCGAATCCATTGCCGCATCGGTATCAGCCTCACCGACATACCGCTGCTCTATTGTTTTGTTGACTTCGGTTATGCGGTCATAAAAGTTCTCTTTTGTGACAAGGCTGGGCATCATGCTTGTAAGATACATATATGTTGCAAGACATGCAAGCACAACAGCAACAATCACTATAAAAATGACCGTGCCGATTTCAATCTTCTTTTTCATTATTAATCCTTTCGATTATGAATAAGTAAAACTCATAACACCGCTGAAATAACCCAGCGGATTGGTATATTCACCGTTTTTCATTATTTCAAAATGAAGATGCGGACCGGTAGAATACCCTGAGCTGCCGACATATCCCAAAACATCACCTTTATTGACCACCTGACCCGCACTGACAAGCAGCGTGTCGGCGTGACCGTAAAGCGTAGCGTAGCCGTCGCCGTGGTTGATAAGCACATAGTTTCCGTAACCGGTATTATAGCCCGCCTTCATAACCGTGCCGCCTTTGGCGGCGTAGATTGAGGCACCCCTGATTCCAGAGCTGGAAATATCAACGCCGGTATGTAATTTATAAACATGCGTTATGGGATGTGTTCTGTACCCGAACTGTGAAGTGATATTTCTGTATTTTGAATCAAGCGGCCACATGAAATCACCCGAATCAACAACGCCGGACGACGAGCCGGACGACGCTGCGGCAAGAGCCGCGCGGATTTCACTCTGAAGCTGCTCCTCCGCAGCCTCCGCAGCCAAAACTGCGCGCCGGGTTGCCGCTTCACTGCCGTTCATTTCGTCAATTAGCTCCTCGCTTGCCTCCTGTTTCTTTTCAAGCTGCTTTTTCTTGCTTGAAAGCTGTGAGGCTGCCTGCTCATTAGCAGCTTTATTATCCTTGATCTCCTCGCGCTTCTGCTCAATTATTTCCTTGTTTTTTCTGATGCTGTCTATAACCTCATTGTCCTTTTTGGTAATTTCACCTACAATTTCTACTTTGGTTATCAGATCATAAATGCTTTTTGACTGAGCTAAAATTTCCAGCATGGACGCATCGCCCTGCTCATAAGCGCTGCGTATCCTGTTTTTGCTAAGTTCAAGATTTTCTTCTATCTGAGCCTCGGCCTCTTCAAGCTCCGCCTCGGCCTCTTCAAGCTGACCTTCAAGCGTTGAAATCATTTCATCAAGCAGATTTATTTCTGAGCGAGTAGCGTTAATCTGCTCGTCTATTAGACTCTTTTTTTGCAGCTCCTCTTCCTTTTTTTCAGAGATAATATTGAGTTCGTTTTCAAGCTCTTCCTTCTTTTTTGCTATGTCATTCAACTCTTTTTGCATAGATGAAACCGAATCTGCCGCAGATGCATCAACACCGCTTAAAATAATGCCTGACAGCAGCGAAAGCACCATGAGAAGAACTATCACAAGCGCTATTACGGAGCATACTCTTTTCATATTCATCAAAAACACCTACACCTTCAAATATTTGCGTATAGAAAGCGCACTGCCGAATATACCGACGGCAAGACCAATCACTCCGAATATCAGCAAAAGACTGCCGAATGCCGCACGAAACGGCACAATACAGTCGGCAAGGAAAGACAGTTGCGAAATGGCAGGAACCAGCGCGTAAACATACACGCACCACTGAAGCCCGATAGCTATCAGAGTGGAAACCAATCCTATAATAATACCCTCCAAAAGAAACGGAAAACGGATAAACCCGTTTGTCGCACCGACATACTTCATTATGTTAATTTCGTTGCGCCGGCTATGCATAGCAAGCTTTACGGTATTGGAAATAATAAACAGTGAGACGACGGCAAGCATTACAAGAATCCAAAAGCCCAGCATATTGAGCATACGGCGAACAGACAGCAGCATATCGACAATAGACTGTGAATCGCGTATGTTAGCTATTTCATCCATAGCCGAAACCGATGACGAAACATTTTCGAACAATGTGATATCATCTATCTTTATACGCAGTTCATTTCTAAGCGGGTTATCCTCGCCCTCGTAACCGTCAAGATACTCACTGTTTTCTCCCAAACTTTCACGGTACTCCGCAAAAGCCTGTTCTTTGGTTACATACTCGACGGAGCTGACTCCGTTTATCGACTCGATTTTAGAGCACAGCTGCTCTCTTGACAGGCTGTCGTCTCCGTACTCGTCGTCTATAAAGGCGACTATTTCGTTCTGATCCTCTAACTTATCCATAAAGCTCATAACATTCTCAGATGCCAAAAATACAGAGCCTATTATCAGCATACACGCCATGAGCACAAAAATTGACGCAATTGTCATCAAAGCGTTTTTATACATTCCCTTGAAGGAAGATTTTATAAAATAAAAGAAACTACCCGCGTTCATTATATTCGTAACCACCTGTTGTATCGCTGATTATTTGTCCGCCCCTAAGCGCAATTACACGCTTGTTGAATTCGTCCACAAGCTTTTGGTCATGAGTAATGACAATTACCGTCGTACCCATTTTATTTATTTCAATCAAAAGCTCCATAATCTCCCGCGCAAGGGCAGGATCAACGTTGCCGGTTGGCTCATCGGCAATAATAGTCTTGGGGTTATTTACAAGCGCCCTTGCAAGCGCCACGCGCTGCTGCTCGCCTCCCGACAACTCCTTGGGGTAGTTTTTAGACTTATGACCGAGACCCACAATACCTAAAACATACGGCACCCTGCGGCGTATCGTCTTGTTACTGCACCCGATAACACGCATGGCAAACGCAACATTTTCGTACACCGTCATCGTCTCTATCAGTCTGAAATCCTGGAATACAACGCCCATGCTTCTGCGAAGCATGGGTATTTTTCCGCTTTTCATCTTATTCAAATTAAAATCGTTTACAATGATTTTTCCGCTCGAGTGGCGCTCTTCCCGCAAAAGAAGCTTTATCATTGTGCTTTTTCCGGCACCGCTCGGCCCAATAATAAATACGAATTCCCCATCCTTAATTTCAAAGCTGACGCCGTTTAACGCATTTGTACCGTTCGGATAATTTTTATATACATCATCAAATAATATCATACTGAGCCTTTAATTTAAAATTTAGTGGGGTTTGCAACAAGATATTTCTTAACCATAAGTGCAACCTTAAACACAATAGCATGGTCAAACCTGCGCAGGTCAAGACCCGTGAGCTTTCTTATCTTTTCAAGCCGGTATACAAGCGTATTTCTATGTACAAACAGCTTTCTTGAGGTTTCGGACACATTCAAGTTATTTTCAAAAAATTTCTGAATGGTAAACAAAGTTTCATAATCCAAAGACTCGATTGAACCTTTTTTGAAAATTTCCGAGAGAAATGTCTCACATAGAGTCATCGGAAGCTGATAGATCAGTCTGCCTATGCCCAAATTATCATAGGTCATTATGTTCTTTTCCGTATCAAAAATTTTGCCTACCTCAAGCGCCACCTGCGCATCGTTAAACGAGCGCGGCAAATCCCTTATGTTATCAACAATAGTACCGATACCGACATACGCCTTGATATAAAGCTCAGAGCTTATTATATCAATTATACTCTTTGC
>CABULU010000034.1 GCA_902492505.1 uncultured Eubacteriales bacterium | reverse complement strand
TGCGCCTTATCGGCACAAACGCCGATGCGATTGACCGCGCGGAGGACAGGCAGCTCTTTAAGGAAATGATGGAGAAAATAGGCGAGCCTGTCATTCCGTCCGATATTGCCTGTACCGTCTTGCAGGCGTGTGATGTGGCAGACAGGATAGGATATCCTGTAATTGTGCGTCCTGCGTTTACTCTGGGCGGCGCTGGCGGGGGCGTCGCAAACGACAGGGAGGAGCTTGAGGCGGTCGCGGCGTCCGGTCTTGAAACGTCTCCTATCACTCAGATACTTGTTGAAAAATATATTTACGGCTGGAAGGAAATCGAGTTTGAAACCATGCGTGACGGAGCGGGCAACGTTATAGCCGTTTGCAGTATGGAAAACTTTGACCCGGTGGGCGTCCATACGGGCGACAGTATAGTTACCGCCCCCGCTCTTACGCTTTCGGACAAGGAGTACCAGATGCTGCGCTCCTCATCGCTGAAAATAATATCAGAGCTCGGTATAACCGGCGGCTGCAACTGTCAGTTTGCACTCAATCCCACGAGTATGGAGTATGCCGTCATTGAGGTGAATCCACGCGTTTCACGCTCGTCTGCTCTGGCGTCAAAGGCGACCGGCTATCCGATTGCCAAGATAACAACCAAAATTGCGCTGGGCTATACTCTTGATGAAATTACAAACGAGATTACGGGCAAAACCTGTGCCTGCTTTGAGCCGGCTCTTGACTATGTTGTTGTCAAGTTTCCGAAATGGCCGTTTGACAAGTTTGCGGGTTCTTCAAGAAAGCTCGGCACTCAGATGAAAGCGACGGGCGAGGTTATGGCGATAGCGCCGTTTTTTGAGGCGGCGCTTATGAAAGCGGTGCGCGGCGCCGAAATATCTCTTGATACGTTAAACGCACCCCCCGCCGACGACAGGCCTGTTACTGAGCGTCTGCACGATATTGACGACAGACGCCCGTTTACGGTGTTTGAGGCGATAAAAGGCGGGATTTCGGTCGATGAAATTTATGATATCACCAAAATTGATAAGTGGTATTTAAACAAGCTTAAAAATCTTGCCGATTTTGAAACAGAGCTGCAAAACGGCGTGACGGAAGAACTGTATTTTCGCGGCAAAGCGCTCGGCTATACCGACATGTCGCTTGAAAAGCTCGGAGGAAAGCTGCCCGCAAGCCGGTCTGCCGTGTATAAAATGGTTGACACCTGCGGCGCCGAGTTTGAGGCTCAGACTCCGTATTTTTATTCGACATATGATGACTTTTGCGAGTCGCGCTCCTTTAAAAAAAGCGGGAAACCGGTTATTATGGTGCTCGGCTCGGGACCTATCCGCATAGGCCAGGGAATAGAATTTGACTATTCATCGGTTCATTGCGTGAGAACGCTCAAGGAGCTGGGCTATGACGTTGTCATAGTCAATAATAACCCCGAAACGGTATCCACCGACTATGATACGGCAGACAGACTTTATTTTGAACCGCTGACTCCGGAAGACGTGATGAACATAATCCGCGCGGAAAATCCGGTCGGCGTAGTTGTCGCTTTCGGTGGACAGACTGCTATTAAGCTGACAAGATTTCTTGACGAGAGCGGTATAAAAATACTCGGAACAAGCGCTGCCGGTATTGATCTTGCCGAGGATAGGGAGCGCTTTGACGGACTTTTGGAGTCTTTGGGGATAAAGCGTCCGCGCGGTATGGGTGTTATGACAAAAAAGCAGGCGCTTGATGCGGCGGATAATCTCGGCTACCCCGTGCTTTTGCGTCCCTCCTATGTCATAGGCGGGCAAAATATGAAAATTGTCCATAACTCAGAGGAAACAAGCCTGTATATGGATAGGATTTTGTCGTCCGGTATTGAAAATCCCGTGCTCATTGATAAATATATGCCGGGGGTTGAGCTTGAGGTCGATGTGATTTCAGACGGGGAGGACGTGCTTATTCCCGGTATTATGGAGCATATAGAACGCGCCGGTGTTCACAGCGGCGATTCTATTGCGGTTTACCCGCCCTATAACATAAACGACAAAATGACGGGCATGATTGCCGAAAGCTCAAGAAAGCTTGCTCTGTCGCTGGGTACTCGCGGACTCGTAAACATCCAGTATCTTATCTACCGCAATGAATTGTATGTAATTGAAGTAAACCCGCGTGCATCCCGCACCGTGCCGTATATCAGCAAGGTGACCGGCGTGCCTATGGTAGAGCTTGCGTCAAAGGTGATGATAGGGCAAAGACTGCGCAATTTGGGCTTTGGCGTCGGCGTTTATAAAACCCCTCCTTATTATGCCGTAAAGGTTCCCGTTTTTTCCTTTGAAAAACTGACGGATGTCAACTCCTATTTAGGTCCTGAAATGAAGTCAACCGGCGAGGTGCTGGGTATAGGCAAAACAGTGAACGAGGCGCTTTTTAAGGGGCTTACCTCAGCGGGGCTTACGCTTAAATCGGATAATACGGGAGTTCTTGTCAGCGTTGACAGCCACGACCTGCTTGAAATTGTAACTCTTGCCAAAAAGATTTATGACCTTGGCTTTACGATATATGCCACTCCCGAAACCGCAAGGGCGGTTTCGGGGCTCGGAATAGATGTGATAACCGTGCCTGACATCGGTGAATCGGTATTTTCTTTGATTGAGAACGGCAAAATCGGATGTATAGTATATACCGGCGCGCTTATGGACTCAACGGT
Source organism: uncultured Eubacteriales bacterium (assembly GCA_902492505.1). Lineage (GTDB taxonomy): Bacteria > Bacillota > Clostridia > Oscillospirales > QAKW01 > RGIG9041. The sequence continues at coordinate 18,089 of CABULU010000034.1, read as the reverse complement.
AGACGATTATATAGCGCTTCACCGCCGTGCGCTGTGCCATGCAATTCCGTGCTTTACATCGCTTGATACTGCAAACGCATTTGCGGATACGATAGCGGGCAGATACTCTCAGTTCAATACTGAACTGGTGGATATAAACCACATGCGTAAAACGCGCATAATGCTGAAATTTGCAAAGATGCAGGGCACCGGCGATGATTATATATTCATTGAAAATTTTGACGGGAGGATAACCTGTCCCGAGTCGCTTTGCATATCTTTGTGCGACCGTCATTACGGTGTCGGAGGTTACGGGATAGTTCTGCTCGAAAATTCCGATGTTGCCGACGTGAAAATGCGTATGTTTAACCGTGACGGCAGCGAGGGCAGCATGGCGGGCAGCTGTATTCGCTGTACAGGTAAGTACCTTTACGACAACGGTATTGTCGATAAAGAAAAAATAACGGTTGAGACTGCAAGCGGCGTTAAAAACCTTGAGCTTTATATTTTTAACGGCAGGGTAAGCCTTGTAAGCGTTGATATGGGCAAAGCCATTCTTGAACCGTCACAGATTCCGTGCAATCTGAATTCAAAGCGTGCCGTAAACGTACCTGTTGATATCGGCGGCAGTACTTATTTTATAACCTGCCTTTCTATGGGAAATCCTCACTGCGTTGTGTTCTGCGACAGGGTGGACGGTGTGGATATAGACAGGACAGGACCTTTGTTTGAGCACTCACATATTTTCCCGAATGGAGTTAATACCGAGTTTGTGCGGGTTGTGAACGAAAGTATGCTGAAAATGCGCGTTTGGGAGCGCGGCAGCGGTGAAACAATGGCGTGCGGCACGGGTGCATGTGCTGCGGCAGTGGCTGCCGTTTTAAACGGATTTTGTGAAAAGGGAAGTGACATAACCGTTAAGGTGCGCGGCGGAGACCTTATTGTGAATTATACAGATGAGAGTATAATTCTTACGGGAGACGCGAAACTTGTGTATAACGGTGTGACCGAATTTTAAAAATTCGTAGACAAATTTATTATTTTATGCTAAAATATTTAGTTAGAAAAATAATAGTGTGAGGTGCGGGATTATGATTAACGACAGTATTTGCTTTCTTGTCGGATATGCGTTGAAAAACGGACTTATTGAAGAATCGGACCGGGTATATTCGGTAAACCGTCTGCTTGAGGTTCTCGGCGTTAATGATTATAAGGCGCCCAAGGAACCGAAAAAGCTAACGCTTACCGAGGCACTGGACAATTTATGCGATTATGCCGTATCGCAGGGGATGATTGAGGACTCTGTTGTTTACCGCGACTTGTTTGACACAAAGATTATGGGCGCGCTCACCCCGCGTCCGTCGGAGGTCATTGCTGCGTTTAATAAGCAATATGAGGTATCTCCCGAAATGGCAACGGATTATTTTTATAAATTCAGCGGAGATACAAATTATATCCGCCGCGACCGTATTGCGCGTGATGTAAAGTGGAAAACCGATACAGAGTACGGCCCGATAGATATCACGATAAATTTGTCAAAGCCCGAAAAAGACCCCAAGGCGATAGCCGCCGCCAAAAATGTAAAAGCAAGCGGTTATCCCAAGTGCGCTCTCTGCCGTGAAAACGAGGGCTATGCGGGAAATGTAAACGCCGCGGCGCGCCAAAACCATAGGGTAATTCCGATCACTATAAACGACAGCACCTGGGGCTTGCAGTATTCGCCGTATGTATATTATAACGAGCACTGCATATGCTTCAATTTTAAACACACTCCGATGAAAATAGAGCGTGCGACATTCAAAAAGCTTTTAGATTTTGTGAAGCTGTTTCCGCACTACTTTCTCGGTTCAAACGCAGACCTTCCTATAGTCGGCGGATCGATTTTAAGTCATGACCATTTTCAGGGCGGGCGGTATGAATTTGCAATGGCAAAAGCTCCGATTGAAAAGGTGATTAGCTTTACAGATTTTGACGACGTTTCGGCGGGAATTGTAAAATGGCCGATGTCCGTTATAAGGCTTTCCTGTAAAAATGCAGACAGACTTGTGGAGCTGGCGGACAAAATTCTGACTGCGTGGCGCGGATATACGGATGAAAGCGCTTTTATATTTGCGCAGACAGACGGAGAGCCGCACAATACAATAACTCCGATTGCCAGAAAACGCGGTGAAAATTTTGAACTTGACCTTGTTTTACGCAATAATATCACAACGAACGAGCATCCGCTCGGTGTTTATCATCCTCATGCCGAGCTGCATAATATTAAGAAAGAAAATATAGGTCTTATTGAGGTGATGGGACTTGCAGTACTCCCCTCAAGGTTAAAAAGCGAGCTTGCAGCGCTTGCGGATTATATTGTGAACGGAAAAGATATACGTTCAAATCCCGATATTGAAAAGCATGCACAGTGGGTAGAAGGCTTTATCGGTTATTATAAGATTACAGCTGACAATGTGGATGAGATTTTGAAAACTCAGGTCGGCAAAACCTTCAAGACCGTGCTTGAACATGCCGGAGTATACAAGTGTACCGATGAGGGCAGGGCGGCGTTTATGCGCTTTATTGACAGTATATAAATATAATTAAGCAAAAGCGGTATTATATCGGGAGATGGTAATGCGTGAAAAGCGAAAAGCTTGAAAAGTACAATCAAAAGCGCCGTGAGCTGATAGCGTTATACAGAAAAAAGAAGCTGATTAACCTGCTTTTGATATTCGGCGCGGGCGCAGCATTGCTTGTGACTGTCGTGCTTTTGCAGGGTGTGCTGAATATAGCCGTGACATTGGTTTTGAGTGCCATGATAATAATGATAACGGTGATTTTTGCGAGAATAAGAGCCGTGACTATCAATCACACTTTGCAGTCACAGCTTAGACTGTATGAACAGGAGGAGCCGGAGTTTCATGTCAATTTTAAGAAATAACAGGATTTGTATATCGAACGGGAGTATGTCTGCCGAAATTGACTGTCACGGTGCTCAGCTTCGGTCGCTGAAAAAAGACGGATTTGAGCTTTTGTGGCAGGGTGACGATAGGTTTTGGACAGAGACGGCGCCTGTGCTGTTTCCTGTCTGCGGCGGGCTGAAAGACGACAAATACAAGCTTTTTGGCAGGGAATATTCGCTTGAAAAGCACGGCTTTGCGTGTAACTTAGATTTTGACGGTCAAAAGCTCTCTGAAAACAGTGCGTGCTTTGTATTAAAATCAAATGAAAAGACCTTAAAAAAATATCCCTATAATTTTGTGCTTACCGTTACCTTTACTCTGTCTGATACGGCACTCAAAACGGAGTATTCGGTTGAAAACTTAAACGATGAGGATATGTATTTTTCAATCGGCGCGCACGAGGGATACGCCTGTAAAGAGGGGATAGAGGCGTGTGAGGTTATATTTAACCGCAACGAGAGCTTTGAAACCTGCCTTTTGGACGGAGGCATTCTTAGCAGAAATAAACGAAAAATATTGCCGGACGGCAAGGTGCTGCCGCTGAAGGAAAGTTATTTTGAAATAGACGGACTTATTTTTGAGGGCGTGAATTCCGACAGCGTGACGCTGTTTAACCGTGAGAGCGGGCGGCGGATTACGGTTGATTTTGACGGGTTTGAAAATTTGCTTATTTGGACAATTCCGGGAGCGGGATATGTCTGCATTGAACCTTGGAGCGGTTTCCCGGACTATTCGGATACCGACGGCGACTTTACAAAAAAGAATGCTATTCAAAAGCTTGCCGCACACGGCTGCATGACAAAGGTGCATACCGTTACGGCATAGCAGTAAAAAAATCCTGACGGTATTTTTACCGTCAGGATTTTTTTATTCTACCGTGATTTTTATGTCTCCGCTTGTGGTTGATGCGCTGCACATGCTCGGACCGGACATGCTCGGAACGTCTACACTTCCGCTTACGGTGGAGGCTTTAAAGCTCTTGGGTGATTTTACAGTACCCTTTATATCTCCGCTTACCGTTTTCAGGTCGTATATATTCGCATCAAAGCTTTTGAGCTTTATGTCCCCGCTTGTTGTTGTAGCCTTTGCTGTTTCTTTAGCCGTAACATTTTCAAGTATGATATTTCCGCTTGCAGACATCGCCGTCGCTTTGATTACATCCATGTCAAGCAGCCGTGTGTTTCCGCTTTTTGATTCTGCTATGATTGATGAGGTGGCCGTGCTGTCTGCTTTTACGTTTCCGCTTGTGCTCTGCAAATACAGGATATACGTCTTTGTAAATTCGGCGCTGATATCCCCGCTGGCTGAAATCAGATTTACGCTTTCAAATTCAAGGTCGGCTGACAGCGTGATATTTCCGCTTGAGGAATTTGCAGCGAGAGCACCGTATGCGTCATCGCGTTTGGGCAGGTATACTGTTACGGTGCGTGCCTGACCTATCGTAATGTTTATCTTCTCGTACCATTTGCGCTTGTTGCTGTTGCTTATTTTCAATGTGTCGTTTTCCACTTCCACACTGTTTTCAAGCTCTTCACCCTCCCATGAGATTATTTTGCACGTTTCATCCTGTGAGGGCAAAATCTGTATGTCAAATTCTGCGCAGTTTATTTCTATATTATGAAATTCGCCCGGCGCGGTATATACCTTTTCCTTTAGGGTGTCGGTGTTGAATTTGCTGAAATCAAACCCTGCCGAAAATATTGCGGCAAGCGATATAATAAGTCCGGCAGTTATAAAAGCCGCCGCTGTTATTACGGCGATTTTTCTTGATTTTTTCATTTATGCCCGCTCCTTTCTGAGAAACATTGACTTGATTTTTATTAAAAGCATTTTGCTGAGTCCGGCAATAGCCACCGTTATATCCTTTGACGCAAAAAACATGAATATGGTGATACCGATGCAGATAAGTCCTGTTCCAAAAAACAGGAGTGCGCTGAGCGGATTCCCTATGAAAAGGAGCATTATGCTGCCCGCAATACCAGAAACCGCACCTGCGGCAAACGATACGCTGACGCAGTATATTACAAGCACAAGCGACCATATAAGTATGTACACCGAAAAGAAAATACATGCCGCGGCAAGCAGGAGCGACGCCCAAATTGGAGAACCGAGCGCTAAAAGTGCAATTTCCCATGCTCTGAGCGTTCTTGACGGTCTCGCTTTCTCTTTCAGTAAGTGCTGAAGCGATGTTTCCGACAAAATTTGCGTTACAACCTCATCAACAGATCCTATCTCACTTACTGCCTGCTGTTCATCCATACCTTCCTCCATGCGGTCGTCAATCATTTCAGCGTAGAATTCAAGTGACCGACTTATGTCCTTCTGCGGCAGTCCGGCAAGCCGTGCTTGCAGTATATCAAGAAACTCTTTCTTATTCATCCTTCTTTTCCTCCTTGACAACAAATTGATAAATAGACATGATTTCCTGCCACTCCTGCGTAAAGTCACCGATGCGTTTAAGTCCGCAGGGCGTGATATGATAGTATTTTCGCAGTCTGCCGTTGTGTTCTACCGAACGTACCGTCAGAAACCCTGCTGTCTCCAGCCTGCGCAGAATAGGATACAGCGTCGATTCCGATATCGAAACATAGGGCTTTATGTCCTTTATTATCTGATATCCGTATGAATCTTCGCTTTTGATTGCCGCAAGGACGCAGATATCAAGCAGTCCGCGCTTTAACTGAATATCCATAGTATACCTCCTTATGTTTTATACTATATCATACATAGTATTATGTGTCAAGAGGCTTTGAAAAAATTATAAAAAAGGTACCGCCGGATAATTTTGTTCCGGCGGTACCTTTTTATTCAATGAAATCTTCAGCGATATCCTGGAGTGTTGTCGGCGTCACGTGACCGAGCTGTATAAGTCGTATAAACGCTTCGATTTTGTCTTTGTCAGATGTAATGTCGTTTACGGTTTTGGTTTCAATCTCACCGTATTGATTTTCGGCGGATACCTTAACTCCGTAAAATTTAATTTCCTCTTTGATAACTGTTGTGATTTCGTATGTAAGCTCAAGACTGCCTGTTTCGGTAATAATGCTTTCTTTTATTTTCTTCACCCTCCCGAAATAAATTTTACAGTTAAATTGAGCAATTTTCAATAGTTTCCGTTCGACATTTTCGGATATAAAATTTAAGAATTCGTCGTGTTGAAAATAAAAATATAAATTATTTTGATTTTTTTGGAATATTTAACATTTTCCGCAGACAGATTTTGTCGAGTGTACGTAAATCAGCGGGATTTATGGCGAACGATTTTTTTCATATCATTTTAAAAAGCTACCGTACGGAGCCTGTGCTATGCCGTAAAGTGAAAGAAAAAATTTTAGAAGCTGCGCGCTTGTTTCCAAAATTGCCGCTGTTTGGTCGATTGTGTACCCATCCTTCAGAAAGGAAAGCGCTCTGTCATAATCAATCAGAAATGCGGCTGCAAAAATATTAGCCTCACGCTCCAATATCCCCGCCGTGCTGTCAAAGCGCAGCTCGCGGCAGCTTCGAGCGGTTCTGCCGTGCAGCATGTGATGACCCAGCTCATGCGCACATATAATTTTTTTCATATTATCGTCCAGCGATTGATTTACAGCGATGACAGGCGTTTCAAATGCGGGAAAATAAGCGCCCTTGAGAGAGCCTAAGTCTTTAAAAGTGACTTTGACACCCGCCAGGCGTGCCGCCTCAAACGGGTCGCGGCATGACGCGGCGGCAATAACCTGTGAGGCTTTTTCTCTTATGTATTCGGCACGCATTTATTTCACCGTTTCCTTTGATTCCCAGTAAATTTCATTTATGGCGCGCATCACCTTATCTTTGTCCTGCGGAGTCAGCTCTCCGCCTGCAAAAAGTCCCTGTATGTCCGACAGCAGCCTGTCAACGTCGTGCGCCGCGTTTTCGCCGCCGCGTGCGGCGGCGTCAATGACGTACTGTGCAGCGTCGTCAAGAAGATATTCATGCCCGACCTTTAGTGCTTTGGCGATTTTTTTGACAATCGAAATATTTGCCGGGTGGCGCTGCCCGCTTTCGTAATTCTGCACTGAACGCAGCGATATGCCGCATACCGACGCAAGCTCAGTTTGCGAAAGTCCGAGCTCACACCTTCTTGCCTTTATTTTTTCTCCGAATTCCATATGTTTGTAAAAACCTCTTTAGCGTATTGTGTAATATCGTGCATATTTTGCTATTGACAACGCAATATCGTGCGTATATAATAGATGTGTAAATACGCAAAGTCGTGCATATTCGTGCATATATGATATAACATATGAGTAGGTTTGTCAAGTGTAAGTCGGAGGTGTTTTTATGTCGCGCGTTATTTTGCACTGTGATATGAATAATTTTTTTGCATCGGTTGAATGCCTTTTAAACCCGGCGCTTAAAGATAAGTATGTTGCGGTGTGCGGAAGTCAGGAGGACAGGCACGGCATTGTGCTTGCAAAAAACGAGCGTGCGAAGGCTTTGGGGGTTAAAACGGGCGATACGATATGGCAGGCGAAAAACAAATGCCCGGACCTTGTTATAGTGCCGCCCCGGTTTACTCATTATATATATTATTCCGAGCGTGCGCGTGAGATATATAAAAGGTATACCGATCTTGTCGAGCCGTTCGGACTTGATGAATGCTGGCTGGACGTGACGGGCAGCACGCGGCTTTTCGGAAGCGGCACGGAGATTGCCGATGAATTGAGGCAGGTGATGAAAGCCGAGCTGGGGCTTACTATTTCCGTGGGCGTTTCATTTAATAAGGTGTTTGCAAAGCTGGGCAGCGACCTCAAAAAGCCTGACGCCACGACTGAGATTTCCGAGCAGAATTTTAAGGAAATGATATATGACCTTCCGGCGTCTGACATGATAGGTATAGGGCGCGCAACCTGTCAGAATTTAAGCCGGATAGGGGTGGACACCATAGGCGAGCTTGCCGCGCTGCCGCTCGAAACGCTGAAGCTGCGCATGGGCAAGCACGGCGAAAGCCTGTGGTATTATGCAAACGGTCTGGATAGTTCGCGGGTTTTGCCGCAGGAGTGCAGCATGCCTGTAAAAAGCATTGGAAAGGGAATTACCGCAGTGCGTGACCTTGAAAGCGGCGCCGAGGTACATGCCGTTATGCTTTCGCTTACACTTGAGGTGGCGCGTAAGCTGCGCGCGTCCGGGCTGCTTGCGTCCTCCGTGCAGATAGCAGTAAGGGATAACAGACTTAAAACGCGTGAGTATCAGCGTCCGCTGCCGTTTGAAACTGCTAATGCGGGTATGCTGGAGAAATACGCCTATGAGCTGTTTTGCCAAAAGTATGATTGGGAACATGCCGTGCGCTCCGTTACGGTGCGGGCGATAAAGCTTGTTGCCGCCGGTTTTGCGCGCCAGCTTGGCTTTGACACGGATATCAGGCGCATTGAGCGGCGGGAGCGGCTTGACAGAGTTGCCGACGATATTACAAGACGTTACGGAAAAAGCAGTATCCGTCCGATGTCGCTTATCGGAGACATTCATATTCCCGAAATCCGTCCCGATGGTGCGTCACTGCCCGGTTTTAATATTAAAGGTTGACCGAATTTAAGTTAAATGATATACTTATGTCAATAATTACCGCGGAGTGATATGATTTGAAAATAGCAGTGCTTACCGGCGCGTCTGCCGGCATGGGACGGGAGTTTTTTAAAAATTTGCAATGGTTTTGCGAGCTCGACGAGATATGGATAATAGCGCGCCGAGCGGACAGATTGGAGGAAATGGCGCAGGGATCGAAGATAAAAACGCGGGCTGTTGCTTTGGACCTTGCAGACAGGAAGAGTATTTCAGTGCTTGAAGATATGCTGCGTGCGGAAAACCCCGATATAAGGATTCTTATAAATAATGCCGGCTTCGGAAAGTTAGGGTATGTTTACGAACTGAAACGGGAAACGCAGATGGACATGGTGGAGCTTAACTGTGCGGCTGTTACGGGGCTTTGCGCCGCCTGTCTCAAATATATGCGGAAAAATTCCTTTATTATCAATATTGCGTCCATCGCGGCGTTTGCGCCGAATCCGCGAATGGCGGTTTACTGTTCCACAAAGGCGTATATACTCAGCTTTACCAAGTGTATAAGGGAGGAGCTTAAGCCTCGCGGGATTAATGCGCTCGCCGTCTGCCCCGGTCCCATGTCCACGGAATTTTTGGATGTTGCGGGCATTTCGGGCGGGAAATCCAAAACGTTTGAAATGCTGCCTTACTGTAATCCCGCCGCCGTCGCAAAAAAGTCGCTTGCTTTGGCACAAAAGGGAAGGGCGGTGTATACTCCTCGTTTTTTCTTCAAGCTGTACCGTGTGCTTGCACGTGTTTTGCCGCACGGGCTTGTGATGAAGCTTTCAAAGACATAAATTTAAAATAAAAAGCCGCCGGACAGATGTCCGGCGGCTTTTTATGATTTTTACTTAAAGTATCTCTTTAAAAGACCCTCAAATGCCTTGCCGTGTCGTGCTTCGTCGCGTGCCATTTCATGAACTGTGTCGTGTATTGCGTCAAGACCGGCTTTCTTTGCGCGAACAGCAAGATCTGTTTTACCCATTGTAGCGCCGTTTTCCGCGTCAACACGCATTTTAAGGTTCTTCTCAGTGCTGTCTGTTACAACCTCTCCCAAAAGCTCTGCAAATTTAGCCGCATGCTCCGCTTCCTCGTAAGCTGCCTTTTCCCAGTACATGCCGATTTCGGGATAGCCCTCGCGGAACGCGACTCTTGCCATTGCAAGATACATGCCGACCTCGGAGCACTCGCCGTTGAAGTTTGCGCGCAAGTCCTCAATGATATCCTCAGATGCGCCCTTTGCAGCGCCGACTACATGCTCGGCAGCCCATGTCATTGCTGTCATCTCTTCAAATTTCTCTGCGGGTGCGCCGCAAACCGGACACTTATCGGGAGCACAATCGCCCTCATGAACATAGCCGCAAACTTTACATACAAATTTTTTCATTGTCTTGTTCTCCTTGTTTTGAATTATTTTTGCATTTATCACAAACGCCGCTGAAGTATATCTCTTTCTGCTGCGTTTCAAAGCCGTCCAGTCCGCTCACGGATAGATTGTCAATGTCAAAATCCGTTATCGCGTGGCAGCGGTTGCACATGAAGTGCCCGTGTGTTTCAACCCGCGCGTCATATCTTGTGCGAGCAACATCTGTCTTGACCTCCGATATAAGTCCGCATTTTAAAAACCTTTGCAAAACATTGTAAACCGTAGCCCGTGTCGCGTTGCAACCGTCATTAAGCAGCATGCAGTATAACGATTCCGCGTCGGGATGAGTTTTGTTTTCAACAAGGTAATTGTATATCCAAATACGCTGTGGAGTTACTCTCATACCGTGTTTGTGGAGCACATCATTTATAGTTTGCAAATTCATTGTATCGTTATACCTCATTTTTTGTTATATAATACCACTCGAACCTGGTATTGTCAAGAATCAAATTTTAAATAATTATTAAATAATAGTGAATAAAATTAAGAAAAGTATGTCTCTGAATTTATGAGAGACGCCGCGCGTTCCACATCCTGTCTGCCTGCGGGGGGCAGTGATTTGAAAGGATAGCTCATTCCGAGCGCCTCCCACTTGTGAGCGCCGAGAGTATGGTACGGCAGAAGCTCGGTCTTCTGTACGTTTGAAAGAGACCGTATAAATTCTCCGAGCCTTAAAAGGTCGCTGTCGCTTTCGAAACCCGGGATTACGACATGACGTATCCACACCGGTATTTTTTTTCGGTCAAGATATCTTGCGCACTCTAAAATATTTTTGTTGTCAAAACCGGTAAGCTCCCTGTGCTTTTCACTGTCGATGTGTTTTATGTCGAGCAGCACAAGGTCGCACAGCTCCAAAAGCACGGCAAACCTTGTGTCTTTAAGATTAAACGGCTGTGCTGATGTGTCAAGCGCTGTGTGTATGCCCCTGTCCTTTGCCAGTCTGAAAAATTGCGCGGCAAACTCCGGCTGAAGCATCGGTTCTCCGCCGCTTAGCGTGATACCGCCGTTTTTGCCCCAAAAGTCACTGTACCGCACGGCGCGCTTTAAAAGCTCCTTTGCACTTATTCGCTCTCCGCAAAGCTTCCAGCTGTCGGGATTGTGGCAGAATTTACAGCGCATGTTGCAGCCCTGCATAAAAACCACAAACCGTATCCCGGGACCGTCTGCCGCGCCCAAGCTCTCGGTTGAATGAATGATTCCGTCCATGGCGCTCAGATGAACTCGTGCGCCGAACGCGCGATGACGTCAAGCTGCTGTTCGCGTGTCAAGTCAATAAACTTGACGGCATAGCCCGATACGCGTATTGTGAAGTTGGCGTATTCCTCTTTTTCGGGATGCTCCATTGCGTCGCGCAGCTTGTCTATTCCGAAAACATTGACATTTAAGTGATGCGCGCCGCGCTTGAAATATGCGTCCAGCAGTAAGATAAGGTTTTCCTGCCGTTCTTCATCGGTGTTGCCCAGTGCGCGCGGTGCAATGGTCTGTGTGTTTGAAATACCGTCCAGCGCATAGCTGTATTTAAGCTTTGCCACTGAGCAGAGCGATGCCGCAAGTCCGTTTTTCTCCGCACCGTAAGACGGGTTGGCGCCCGGTGAGAGCGGCTCGCCCGCGCGCCTGCCGTCCGGCAGATTGCCGGTTGCCTTTCCGTATACGACATTTGAGGTTATTGTCAGTATTGATGTGGTGGGCTGAGAATTTCTGTAAGTGGCGTGGCGGCTTATCTTGCCGATAAATGACTTTAAAATCATGCGTGCGATATCGTCCGCGCGGTCGTCGTCGTTGCCGTAGCGCGGGAAATCACCCTCGGTTATATAGTCGGTTACAATGCCGTCTTCGTCGCGTATAACGCGAACTTTGGCGTATTTTATTGCGGACAGCGAGTCTACGACATGCGAAAATCCGGCAATACCGGTTGCAAAGGTGCGCTGAAGGTCGGTATCCAGCAGCGCCATTTGCGCCGCCTCATAATAATATCTGTCGTGCATGTGATGAATGACGTTGAGCGTATTGACGTAAAGCCCTGCCAGCCAGTCGGTCATTTGGTTGAACTTATTCAGCACATCGTCGTAATCTAAAATATCGCCCTTGACCCGCTCATAACGCGGCGCAACCTGCTCCTTTGTCTTTTCGTCCACGCCGCCGTTTATGGCGTAAAGCAGGCATTTTGCAAGATTTGCCCGCGCGCCGAAAAACTGCATTTCCTTTCCTGTTCTTGTTGCGGATACGCAGCAGCAGATTGAATAATCGTCGCCCCAGACAGGGCGCATTACGCTGTCGTTTTCATACTGTATTGAGCTTGTATTAATTGAAATTTTTGCCGCGTATTTTTTAAATGCGTGTGGCAGATGGCGGGTGTACAGTACGGTCAGATTTGGTTCGGGCGACGGTCCCATATTTTCAAGAGTGTGTAAAAATCTGAAGTCCGTTTTTGTGACCATGTGCTGACCGTCGCTGCTGATACCCGCCACGGACAGAGTAGCCCATACGGGGTCGCCGGAAAACAGCTCGTTGTAGCTGTGAATTCGCGCAAACTTTACCATTCGGCATTTGAGTACAAAGTGGTCGATAAGCTCCTGCGCCTCGGTTTCGTTTAAAATCCCGCGCTCCAAATCGCGGCAGATGTAAATATCTATAAATGCAGAAACCCGCCCGACGCTCATTGCGGCGCCGTTTTGCGTCTTTATCGCGGCAAGATAGCCGAAATACAGCCACTGCACCGCCTCCTTTGCGTTTTGTGCGGGCTCTGAAATGTCAAAGCCGTAAATCTGCGCCATTTTTTTCATTTCAAACAGCGCGCGGATTTGCTGTGTGACTTCCTGGCGAAGCTGAATTGTATCGTCGCCCAAATCTCCCTTTTCCAGCCGTGTAAGGTCATTTCTTTTCTGCTCGATTAAAAAGTCTATGCCGTAAAGCGCCACGCGGCGGTAATCGCCGACAATGCGACCCCTGCCGTAGGTATCGGGCAGACCGGTTATTATTTTGTTGTGGCGTGCAAGCTTCATTTCAGGCGTATATGCGTCAAAAACCGCCTGGTTGTGCGTGGTGTGATATTCGGTGAATATTTTCTCCAAAACGGAGCTCGGCTCATAGCCGTAGCTTCGGCATGCCTGCGCCGCCATTTTTATTCCGCCGAACGGCATAAACGCGCGCTTCAGCGGCTTGTCCGTCTGAAGTCCGACAATCTGCTCGTCGCTTTTGGACAAATATCCCGCGCCGTGTGAGGTCATGGTCGATACAATATCGGTGTCCATGTCCAAAACGCCGCCTTTGGCGCGCTCCTCCTTTTGCAGTGCCTGTAATTTCTCCCACAGCCGTTTTGTCGCCGTGGTCGGACCGCACAAAAAGCTTTCGTCACCGTCGTACGGTGTGAAATTATCCTGAATAAACTGACGAACGTCAATCTCTTTTTTCCAAACCGTGCCGTTAAAGCCGTCCCATTGTTTTTTATCTGTCATTTGCATTTCTCCCGATTTTATATATCACGGATATTGTATCATAAAAAGCTACGGATTTGTGCAATTTTTAAAAATTTCTTTATTTTAACGTATAAAAAAAACAGACTAAAAAATACAATTTATTGTGTATTTTAAATAAATCAATCACCAAATATAGTTTTGAATAAAATTCCGTGAGATGTCAATAATATATTCAAATCCAAAAAAGGAGAATAAAAAATGGAACTTTCGACAAAAGAAAAAGAACTGTTAAAAGACCTGCGCGACCAGGAAAAACTGTGTATCACAAAATATGATAAATACGCGGCAAGTGCATGCAGCAGTGAGCTTCAGACGCTTTTTAATTCTATGGCAAAGGTGGAGCGTGAGCACCATAAGACGATTGTGGGTATGATGGACGGTAAAGTGGAGTCTGCACCGTCAACCATTTCCAACTCAAACGACTGCTCCTGCGGCTGCTGCTCATACTCGGATGAAGAAGGGCGCCAAAACGATGCGTTTATGTGCAAGGATATGCTTGCTACCGAAAAACATGTCTCGTCGCTTTATGACACTTGTGTTTTCGAGTTCACAAATCCGCAGGCAAGAAAGATGCTTAATCATATTCAGGCTGAGGAACAGCAGCACGGTCAGCAGCTTTACACTTTCATGTCAAATAATAATATGTACAGTTGATAAAAAATAAATACCGCCCCAGAGGGGCGGTATTTATTTTTTATTTAACGTCCGCTTGCTTTCAGCAGCTCCGCTTTTTTTACAAGCGTTAAAAATTCTGACTTATACTCGTTGTTTTTGATGCAGGCAAGCCCCGATATTCTATTGATTATATCGCCGTAGCTTGTATTTTGCGTATGCTCTGAATTTTTAAGCAGCATTCCGAACTGTGCGACAGCTGCTGCAAATATGCTGTCCTCCGACGGGGTTTCGGTGACCGAGCGCTTATCGACAGGATAGGTGAGCAGGTCGCTTTTTTCACCGTTGGGCTGTTTGAAGCGTACTGACAGCGTTAAAAATTCGTCGCTTTTGCTGTTTGGCTTGGACTGATATTTAAGTCCGTTTGACGGAATTTCCTGCTTGGAGTCTGTTGTTGCGATTTCGTAAAGCACGGTCAGCGTATGTCCCGCGCCGACTTCGCCGCCGTCGCGGGCGTCGTTTGCGAAGTCCTCGTTTTTAATCGCTCTGTTTTCATATCCGATAAGACGGTAGCCCTTGATTTTTGCGGGATTAAACTCCGTCTGAAATTTAACGTCCTTGGCGACGGTGAACAGGGTCGCGTTCTTTTCCTCTATAAGTACGCGCCGCGCTTCACCGATACTGTCGATAAAGCTGTAATTTCCGTTTCCGCAGTCGGCGAGAATTTCGAGCTTACTGTCCTGCACATTCCCGCTTCCAAAGCCCATGATTGACAGAAATATCCCGCTTTGCCTTTTCTTCGAGATAAAATTTCGCAGCTCGTTTTCGCCCGTTATTCCCGCGTTCAGGTCGCCGTCGGTCGCAACGATTATTCGGTTGTTTCCGCCCTCTATAAAGTTCTTTTTTGCCACGTTGTATGCCATGGTGAGCCCGTCCGAGCCGTTAGTGCCGCCGCCTGCCTTTAGGTTACCGATTGCGGTCTGCATCAGGCGCACCTGCTTGCTTGTTGCGCCGTCCAGCAGCACGTTTGTCTGAGACGCATATGTCACGATTGAGATTTTGTCGCCGTCGTTCAGGTTCTCCGTGAGGATTAAAAATGCCTGCTTGATGAGCGGCAGCTTATC
This sequence comes from uncultured Eubacteriales bacterium, assembly GCA_902492505.1. Classification (GTDB taxonomy): domain Bacteria; phylum Bacillota; class Clostridia; order Oscillospirales; family QAKW01; genus RGIG9041. The sequence continues at coordinate 2,968 of CABULU010000034.1, read as the reverse complement.
CGAGGTGCTCATCGAGCCGGATACATCTATAAGGAATACAAGGTTTGACGGCGCGGGCTTTTCGATATGCGGATTTGCCGCTTTCAGCCCTATTTTCAGAATGTCGGTTTCGCTGTTCCACGGACATTTGAAAATTTCGGTGGTTACGGAAAACGGTTCGCCGTCCTTCGGTTCCGGGTAATCGTAGCTGAAATAATTTATCATTTCCTCTATTCTTGCCGCCTTGCCCGCAGTTTTTAAGTCAGAGGCATTTAGCAGCCGCCTGACGTTTGCGTATGACGCGGTGTCGGCGTCGGCGGCAAATGAGGATAAAGGATACTCGAGCGTTGAGCGAAAGACGTTCTCGTCAATTTCGGCATATTCCTCATGGCTTTGGTCTGTATCGTCCGACATCACCCAAGCTGGAATAAACCCGTTTTCATTAGATACGTCGTATCTGTATTCATTGAAGTAGTCGGTGCCGCTTTTTGTGTCGATGACGTAACCGTCCTTATCGTCTGCGGCTTCCGATTCATTCGCATTCTGCCCGTTTTCTTCATCGCCGCCTGTCTCTTGCTCGGGTTTTTCCGCGCCGCTGTTTTCAGCGCCTGTTTCGGCGTTCGTTTCGCTTTTGTTTTGCGTGTCTGACTCTTTGGCTTCATTGCCTATAATATACCCTGTGTCCGTGTCGGTATCTCCCCGGCTGTCGGCAGGTGATTTGCCGCAGCCGCAAAGACCTGTAATCATACATAGTATTAAAACAGCCGATGTTATTTTGCGTTTCATGTGTTTGCCCTCCTTTTTTACTGTTTGACTATAATACAAATTTGCAAGCTAAAAAGTTGTAATTTTGTAAAATAAATAATAAAATCGGCATATTTTACAAAAAAACATGCCGATTTTTGTACATATTATATTTCAGAAAGAGACTACACCCAGATGCTCAAGAAGAATTTTAAGTCCTATCAGTATTAAAACAACGCCGCCGGCAATTTCCGCTTTCTTCTTATAAATACTGCCGAATTTGTTGCCGATGACAACTCCTATAAAGGACATTACAAACGTCGTTACTCCTATAATGCTTATTGCCGTCCATATGTTAATGTTGAGAAAAGCAAACGTAACGCCGACTGCCAGCGCGTCGATGCTGGTTGCAACCGCCATTGTAAACAGCTCTTTGTAATTCAGCCTGTTCTGCGCGTCGGTATCGCACGCCTCTGCCTCCTCCTTGCCGAAAATTGCCTCGTAGGCCATCTTGCCGCCGATTATCAGCAGGAGTATAAACGCAATCCAGTGGTCAAAGCTTGTTATGTACTGCTCAAACTGCTTTCCGATAAGCCAGCCGACAAGCGGCATGAGCGCCTGAAACCCTCCGAAAAAAAGTGCGATTATTACAGCGTGCGAGTAGTTTATTTTACGCATGCACAGCCCTTTGCAGACAGCCACCGCAAAAGCGTCCATCGCAAGCCCCGCACCGATGAAAAACAAGTCTAAAAAGCCCATCTCAATCCCCTTTCGGTGTAACTCATTAAATAATATTCATATGTATAAAACTTATGTTTTGCAAAATGTACGGCGGCAGTGGCTGCCGCCGTGCAAATAATTTTCATTTATTTACCCTTGCTGTCGCGCAGCTCGACAATCGAGTTGAACACAAGCCTGTCGGTGTTTTTGCTGTCGCGGCAGAAATATCCGTTTCTGACAAACTGGAATTTGTCGTCGGGCGTTGCGTTTTCAAGCGTTTTTTCCAGCTTTGCGCTGTCAAAGCGAATAACCGAATCGGGATTTAAAAAGTCGCCGTAGCTCTTGCCGTCGGGCAGCGCAGTCATGTTTTCTTCGGTAAACAGCCTGTCGTACTTTACAATCTGCGCGTCGATGCAGTGGTCTGCGGACACCCAGTGTATCGTGCCCTTGACCTTGCGCCCGTCTGCGGGCATATTGCTGCCCGTTTCAAGGTCCGCTTCGGCATGAATCAGAGTTACATTTCCGTTTTCGTCTGTCTCAAAGCCCGTGCATTTGATAATGTAAGCGTTCATCAGACGCACCTCGTTTTCGGGATACAGCCTGAAAAACTTGGGAGCCTTCTCCGTTTTGAAATCGGCGCGCTCTATATACAGAGTGCGGGTGAACGGGAGGCGGCGTGTGCCTGCATTTTCGTCGTTGGGGTTGTTGATTGCTTCAAAATATTCCGTTTTGTCCTTAGGGTAGTTGTCGATTACAACCTTTATCGGGTCGATTACGGCAACTCTGCGCTGTGCGCTGAAATTCAGCTCGTCGCGCACGCAGTGCTCAAGAAGTCCGATATCGACAATGGAGTACGCCTTTGAAACTCCCGCTTTTTTAACAAATTCGATAATGGACGACGGTGTGTAGCCGCGGCGGCGCAGTCCGCACAGAGTCGGCATACGCGGGTCGTCCCAGCCGTCCACAACGCCCGTCTCTACAAGCTCTCTCAGATAGCGCTTGCTCATTACGGTGTGAGTGACGTTGAGGCGTGCAAACTCGTACTGATGCGGCTTGTGCTCAAAGCCTATCTTGTCTATAACCCAGTCGTACAGCGGGCGGTGATTTTCAAATTCCAGCGAGCAGAGCGAGTGGGTTATGCCCTCCAGCGCGTCCTGTATCGGGTGCGCAAAATCGTAAAGCGGGTAGATGCACCATTTGTCGCCCTGGCGGTGGTGATGAGTGCGGCTTATTCTGTAAATTGCAGGGTCGCGCATATTTATATTCGGACTGGACATGTCGATTTTTGCGCGCAGCGTGCAGGCACCGTCCTCAAACTCACCGTTTTTCATTTTTTCAAAAAGCTCAAGATTTTCCTCAACCGTTCTGTCACGGTATGGGCTGGGCGTGCCGGGCTGCGTCAGAGTGCCGCGGTATTGTCGCATCTGCTCCGCCGACAGGTCGCAGACGTAAGCGTCGCCCTGGCGTATAAGCTGAAGTGCAAATTCGTAGCACTTGTCAAAGTAGTCGGAACCGTAAAACACGC
>CABULU010000033.1 GCA_902492505.1 uncultured Eubacteriales bacterium | reverse complement strand
CTCCAGGCTTATGATGGGCTCTGATATTCTGTCCGATGCCGACAGCCCGGTTATACTCAACAGTGTCGGCACAATCGGCTCAAACCACTGGATAACTGCTCAGGGGTCATATAACGCTTACAGCAAGACATTTACGCCGTCGTCCGAGTGTACGATGTCGGAGGAACAAAAGGAGGAATATATCAAGAAAATGAATTCCACCGTACTCGCCAAAGAAAAATATTCCATTAAAATTATGGACAGGGACTATTACGCAAAGGTATTTAAATAAAAAAGCGGCGGATACCCGCCGCTTTTTGTTAAGACTGGAGATTAATAATTTTTCCGTCGATTTTCTGTATAAATCTGTGATCACAAATATAACCTTTTGGCACATCTTGTGCATACGTCATGGTATTAGACGCTTTATTGTAATATGCTAATACATTGGAATTATCCTGCATATTTTCTCCTGATATAAAGAAGTCGTTACCTGCTCCGTAAATCAGTACGCTATTGCAGACTTTGAATTTATCACATTCTATTTCGGTAACGTTTATAAGTGAAAGGTTTTTGTCATACTCGTTCATCCAAATGCGTTCGACAAAGCTTGTTGCATCAATTCCTGTTTTGTTTATAAACTCACCGAACGTGATAAAACCGTCATTGCTTTTTTGAAAATGACATATTGTTTCATCCATTACCGTAAGGTTCTGTATCAGTTTTGTTTTTAGATTGTATTTTATCAGAAAACTTGTATTATGGAATGTATGAATTTTTCTTATCAGCGGAGAAAATGTTACACACATAATCAGATTTTCATTATCCGCTATCATATTAAACCCTGCAATCTTGGAAATTTCTGCTTTATCCCATACATGCACAGGGTATTTCATTTGTGCGTCAATATTAAATTTAAGGTTTATTTCTTCGTTGAATACACATATTTTTTCTCTTGATACTTGACCTGTCGCCGTATCTACTGCGAATATAGTACCGGAGCATTCAGTAAACTCATTATTCCAACTAAAATAATCTGCAAGATATACTGTTTTATTTGAGTTGTCATAATATAAAAATCTGACGTCGTTTCCTTTGGAAATTTCAATTAATTCTATATTTTTGTCTTGTATGACAATAAGAGTATTTTTTTGCTCTGAACCCCAATTCCAATATAAAATGAATTCTACATCGTTGAAACAGCGGTAATCGTTAAACTGACCAAGCTGTTGTTCATTCGCAATACTGAGTATCTGGTCTGCATATGGTGAACTGAAATAAGACGTATCTTGCGCTCCAAACTTTATATTTTGATTTGTTACAGGTATTACAGTATTATTTTCTTTGTCATAAACACATCTCCAGCCTTCTAATTTACCGCCTCCGTCGGGGTGTAAGAAAAAATCCAAAGTGGGACCGTAATTTTTTTGATTTTCGTATTCTTTATAATTGGTTTTACATGAGCATAGACAAAGTATAAAAATTGTACAGAATAACAGGGTGTGGAATTTTTTCATTGATTATAAACCCCAGTCGATACTTTCAAAATTAGATGTTCTTAAAATATCGCCGTTTTTGTTGTATTTAAACCTTATATTTTTTGAATAGTATACATTCGACGGGAGGAGAATGGCGTTTGAATTAACATCTGGAACTATATCATATGATGCCATGAAATAATATGCTCTTACCGCCAATCCTACGCAGTTAATCTTTCTGCTGTCGTTGTTTCTTGCTGTGGCTTTTGTGTTAAACGCCTCATATCTGTAATTTGAGCCTTCGGCATAGTACCATGTCTGGTTTCCGGCTCGTTCTCTGTCTGTTACGGAAGCGGTATTAGGATAGGTTAAGCAAAGTGAGTTCCTTTTTCCCCAATATGTTTGTCTTACATTAAAGTCATTGCCTATATGAAGCGGATGACAGTATACTTCTGTTGCCGGGTCATCATGCTGCCAGGCGTCGGTGACATATTTAGGGCTTGAATTATGATTTTGTATAACTCCAATATGACCATGGCGATAATTATAGTTGATTGAATCTTTGGTGATAAGGATATTTCCGGTATGCGCATTTTCATATATATCAGCCCACATTTCGGTTGGAAGGTAGTTGCTGCTGTCGGAACCCCCGCCGGAGGAAGCTGTATTGATGCCTTTCTCCAAACTGTTGTTAAAAGCATTTATTATTTTATTATATACATTGATACCGCATATACTTAAGTGATTATTAATTTCTGAAGTGTCTGTATCAAATAAAAGAGCACAATCATTTATACTTAAGGATAGAGTAACATTTTCTGTGCTTATATTATTTTCCATGTTATACATATCATCGGTATATTTGCGTGATTCAAGCATATTTTCTAATATTTCCTCAAATTCCAAAGCAGATGTTTCATTAAGTAGTTTTGCGACTTCATCATTTGATGTACCTAATATTACGGCATAATATTTCAAAGTGTTGCCGGACACAGTCGATATTGCATTAACTTTGGATGTGACAGGTACTACTGCAATAATTGCAATTAATACCAAGACAATCAGCTTTTTCATATTTTTCATTTAAATTCTCCTTTTTCGTTAAATACTCGTTTTGATTTTATATAATAATTGGAAATAACCTCCTTTCTTATAATATATTATTACATTATATATGTTTTGTCAACTTGACAAAACAATATTTCATAACGTCATATATTAATCATGTTAATTTTCTGAAATAAACGAATTGAAATTAATAAAAAAGCTTGAAAAACGGAAACCTATGAGTTAATATATAGTAAATACAATTTGGAGGAAAAAAGTTATGTCATTACCGGTAGCCGTTCAGGTATATTCGGTGCGCGATGACGCCAAGGCGGATCTTCGCGCAACTCTTGAAAAAATCAAGGATATGGGTTATGACGGTGTGGAATTTGCCGGTCTTTACGGCAACAGTCCCGCTGACATAAAAGCTATGCTGGACGAGTTAGGTCTTACCGCTGTTTCGGCGCATGTTCCTTTTGCGGATTTGCGTCGTGACGCAAAGGGAGTTATAGCAGACTATGTGACACTCGGCTGCAAATGGATAGCAGTGCCTTATCTTGACAAGGCCGACCGCCCCGGCAGCGGTGATTTTGATAAGACGATCGCTGATATCGAGATGATAGGCAAAGAGGCAAAGGCGCAGGGTATCCAGCTTTTGTACCATAACCACGATTTTGAGTTTGTAAAAGTCGGAGACGAGTATGCGCTGGATATTCTTTACAGCAGTATTTCGGCGGATTATCTTCAGACCGAGCTGGACACCTGCTGGGTCAAGGTTGGCGGAGAAGACCCCGCACAGTATATCATGAAATACGCAAACCGTTCGCCGCTGGTGCATTTAAAAGATTTCAAGGGCTCAAAGAGCGAGAACATGTACGGACTTATCGGTAAAAGCGATAAGGCGGAAGCTTCAAGCACTTTTGAGCTGCGCCCCGTAGGCTTCGGCGTTCAGGAATGGCCGTCTATATTGGAAGCGTCTGAAAAAGCGGGCGCACAGTGGGTCATTGTCGAGCAGGACAACGCGACAATGGGTAAAACACCGCTTGAATCCATAAAAATGGCAAGAGATTATCTCAAAATACTTGGTTATTAACGGAGGATCTAAAAATGGGAAAAGACGACGCAATTCTCAATCAGTTTAAAGAAGACCAGTCCGCTGCAGCTGCGGTTGATACCAGTAAGCGTATGCGTATCGGTATTATAGGTACCGGCTGGATAGCGGACGCGCATATAAAGAGCTATCTTAAAATGCCGGATGTTGACATTGTTGCCGGCGCAGACCTTATTCCGGGCAAGGCAAAGAAGTTTTTTGAAAAATGGGGCGTTGAGAACGTCAAATGTTATGAGAGTCATCAGGCGATGCTTGACGACGAGAGCTTAAAGCTGGACGCGGTAAGCGTTTGTACATATAACTGCCAGCACGCCGAGCCGACAATTTATGCGCTGGGTAAGGGCATACATGTTTTGCTTGAAAAGCCGATGTGTGTTACCACTGAAGAAGCAGTTGAGATAATGCGGGCTGAAAAGGTATCCGGTAAAGTGCTGTCTATCGGTTTTCAGCCGCGCCTTGACGCAAATATGCAGAAAATCAAGGAAATCGTTGAAAGCGGCGTTCTCGGCAAAATCTATTATATTCAGACGGGCGGCGGCAGACGCCGCGGTATTCCGACACCATTCGGCACAACGTTTATAGATAAAAAAACAGGCGGAATCGGCGCTTTGGGAGATATAGGCTGCTATTCGCTCGATATGGTGCTTAATGCAATCGGCTATCCTAAGCCTCTTACCGTTTCGGGATATAAGTCGGATTTCTTCGGCAAGAGTGAAAAAACGTATCCCAAGCATCCTGAGTATGCCAAGATTTTCGGTGTTGATGATTTTGCGGCGGCGTTTGTCCGTCTTGAGGGAGATATTATCCTTGATTTCCGTATTGCTTGGGCGATGAATATGGATACTCCGGGGGATACTATCATTCTCGGCACGGAAGGCGGTTTGCGCATCCCATCAACCGAGTGCTGGAACGGCTCTGTCGGCGGTCCTATGAAGATTTACCATGAGGTCGCCGGTATGCAGGTTGAAACCGAAATTCCGATTATAAAAGCAAAGGACGGTGCTCCGTCGCTGTTTGACATGAAAATACGCTCTTTCCTTGACGCATGTAAGAACGGCACGCCGGCTCCCGTACCCACATCTCAGATTATATACAATCAGGCTATTTTGGACGGCATTGCAAAATCATCGGAAAAGGGTTGTGAAATTAAAATCGAGATTCCCGAAATATAAAACCGTAAAGCCGAAGCAGCTGCTTCGGCTTTATTTTTCTTTTAATGTTGAAAAAATCGGGAAAATCAGGTATAATAAATTTATATCGGTGCATTTTCCGGTTTGGGCGAAAGCTTTTTAAAGTATTCGGCTTTACGGATAATTTTATGTGCATATGACGGAGAATATAGAATGAAACTTTCGTTTTTAGGTGCAGCCCACGAGGTTACGGGCTCTTGCACGCTTTTGGAGGCGTGCGGCTATAAAATACTTATTGACTGCGGTATGGAACAGGGACAGGATATTTATGAAAACTGCGATCTGCCGGTTGCCGCAAATGATATTGACTGCGTTTTGCTGACTCATGCTCATATAGACCATTCGGGTAAGCTGCCGGCGCTTTCACGGGACGGCTATGACGGACCTGTGTATGCGACATATGCTACACAGAAGTTGTGCGATATCATGTTAAAGGACTCGGCTCATATACAGGAATTTGAAGCGGAGTGGCGAAACAGAAAGGCCAAGCGTTCGGGTGAGAAAGAGTATGTACCCGTCTATACCATGGAGGATGCGGAAAAAATACTATCACACTTTTCTCCGTGTGATTACGGTAAGCGGTATGATATTGCCGACGGTATAACAGCGAGGTTCTCAGACGCGGGGCATCTGCTCGGCTCATCAAGTATTGAGCTTACCGTTACGGAAAAAGGAATTACAAAAGTAATTCTTTTTTCGGGTGACATTGGAAATGTTTCCCGCCCGCTTATACGCGACCCTCAGAAACCTGAAGAAGCGGATATTGTTGTTATAGAGTCTACCTACGGTAACCGCCTTCACGGTGAGCGGCCGGACTATGTTGCGCAGCTAACGCAGGTGATACAGACAACACTTGACCGCGGCGGCAATGTTGTTATACCTTCGTTTGCCGTCGGAAGAACACAGGAGCTTTTGTATCTTATAAGATATATAAAGGAAAATAATCTTGTTAAAAATCACGATGGCTTTCCCGTGTGGGTGGATAGCCCTATGGCGGTTGAAACGACAAATATTTATTCGGACGATATGACCGATTATTATGATGAAAAAACCCTTGAACTATTAAAGTCGGGTGTTAATCCTATAATTTTTGATGATTTGAATCTTGCCGTATCAAGCGATGAGTCAAAAATGATTAATTTTGACGAGACTCCTAAGGTTATTCTTTCAGCTTCCGGTATGTGTGAGGCGGGCAGAATACGTCATCATTTGAAGCATAATTTGTGGAAGAGCGAAAGTACAATACTGTTTGTAGGTTATCAGTCGGAGGGTACTCTTGGCAGAAAGCTGTTGGACGGTGAGGAAACTGTTAAACTTTTCGGTGAGGAAATTACGGTTCGGGCACAGATAGCCAAGATGGACGGTATCAGCGGGCATGCCGATAAAAACATGCTTCTTGACTGGCTTAAAAATCTTAAAAATAAGCCTGAAACCGTGTTTGTAAATCACGGTGACGATACCGTGTGCGACGAATTTGCCGGCGAAATTATAAAAAGCCTCGGATTTCCGGAGGCTATTGCACCGTATAACGGCGCTCAGTATGATATTTTGAACCATGTCTGTATTTACGGCGGAAACAAAAATCAGATTGCGAAAGATGGAAAGTTCGGTTTTAAGGTCAGTGAGGCATTCAAAGTACTCATGGATGCCGGACGCAGACTTATGCTCGTTATTGAGCATAACCGCGGCGGTGCAAATAAGGATCTTAAAAAATTCACAAAGGAGATAGATGCGCTTTCCGACAAGTGGGACAGGTGAAATAATAAGGACTGATCGTAAGGTCAGTCCTTTAAATATGCTTCTTTTATAATGATGTCTTCAAGCGGGCGATCCATATAGTCTACATCCGTGCTTGCTATCTTATCAACAGCGTCCATTCCCGAAACCACTTTGCCGAATGCCGCGTACTGTCCGTCAAGATGAGGTGCGTCAGCATGCATGATGAAAAATTGACTTCCCGCACTGTCAGGGTTCATTGATCGTGCCATGGAAATCACGCCGCGGGTATGCTTTAGATCGTTTTTAAATCCGTTTGCCGTAAATTCACCTTTGATACTGTACCCCGGACCTCCTGTTCCCGTGCCGTTAGGGCAGCCTCCCTGAATCATAAAACCGGAAATAACGCGGTGAAAGGTTAGACCGTCATAAAACCCGTCTGTCACCAGTTTTTCGAAATTTTCACAGGTTTTCGGTGCAATATCCGGATAGAGCTCTATTTCTATTTTTTCCCCGCTTTCAAGTTCAAGTACAACCACTGTATATTCCTCCGTTATATATTACTGTACGTCTACCTTTTTGATATTTGCTCCAAGACCGCGGAATTTTTCTATTATATTTTCATATCCGCGCTCGATAAATTCAATTTCTTCGATTACCGTTGTGCCGCTTGCCACCAGTCCCGCAATTATCATTGCAGCGCCCGCTCTCAGGTCGCAGGATCGGATGGGAGCGCCAAGTAACTGCACGCCTCCTTCGATAGTGGCGACGTTGCCAGTTACAGCAATTTGCGCACCGAGCTTTCTCAACTCATCTACATACTTAAATCTGCTTTCCCAAATGTTTTCCGTTACGCGGCTTGTCCCATCGGCCAGTGACATCAGCACTGCCATCTGCGGATGCATGTCGGTAGGAAAACCGGGGTAAGGCATGGTTTTAACGCTTGCACTTTCAATTATACCTGAACCTATTACACGGATATAGTCGTCAAATTCTACTACTTTGACGTTCATTTCGGTGAGTTTTCTGGATATGCACTCAAGATGCTTTGGTATGATGTTTTTTATTGTGACGTCGCCGCGGGTTGCTGCTGCGGCTACCATAAAAGTTCCGGCTTCGATTTGATCAGGAATTACGGCGTAACTTCCGCCGCACAGCCTCGGAACGCCGCGTACCTTTATGACGTCTGTGCCTGCGCCTGAAATGTCTGCGCCCATGGAGTTTAAAAAGTTTGCCACGTCTACGATATGCGGCTCTTTGGCCACATTTTCCATAACGGTCATGCCTTCGGCAGTTGCAGCTGCTATCATTATATTTATTGTGGCGCCGACAGAAACAACGTCAAAGTATACATGGTTGCCTACAAGCGCGCTGCAGCGTGCGTGTACATTTCCGCGTTCAAAGTTCACCTTTGCGCCCAATGCTTCAAAGCCTTTTATATGCTGGTCAATCGGGCGTAGTCCGATTGAACATCCGCCAGGCATGGCAACCGTCGTATCATGCCAGCGTCCCAGCATGGCGCCTAAAAAATAATATGAAGCACGCAGTCTGCGTGCAAGTTCATAAGGAATTTCGCACTGCTTTATGTCTGTACAGTCTATCTCAAGCGTTTTGGCGTCGATAAATCTGACACCCGCGCCCATGTATTTTAAAATCTCGAGAATATTTTCAACGTCACTGATATGCGGGACGTTTTCAATTATGCATTTCCCACGTACCATTACAGTAGCCGGCAGTATTGCCACAATTGCATTTTTTCCGCCGCTTATTTCCACCTCGCCGTCAAGACGACAAGGTCCGTTGATGACGATTTTATTCAAGCGATACTCCTCCTTTACCTTCAAATTTAATTATATACCGAATTAATGATTTTTAACGTAATAATCTGACATTTATTCAGTATAGCATAAATATCAGGTAAAATAAAGTAGAACTTTAATATTTTAGTAAACGTATTTTTGGCTGAAATTCATAAACATATTGGCTACCTGTGCGCGCGTTGCACTGCTTCTGGGGTCAAACGTCGTATCTGTCATGCCGCCTACAATTCCGTATTCCCGGCATGTATATACTGCCTGACGCGCATAGTTTTGGATTCTGTTATCATCATCGAATACAAAGCTTTGGTCTGTTCTTTCAAAATTCATGCCGAGAGTATCAGCAAACCGCATCAACATTACGCACATTTGCTGCCGCGTAATGTTTTCATAGGGTGAGAATGTATTCGGAGCTGTACCCTGAACTATGCCTTCAGTGACAGCCCAATATGCCGCCGCCGTATACCAGCGGTTTTTCTCTATATCCTTGAACCCTATATCTGTATAGTCTGAAACATTTATATTTGTCAGGTTTGCAAGCACTCTTACAAACATTGCTCTTGTCATCTCCGTTGCCGGCTCGAATGTATTGTCACTGACGCCAGAAAAGAGTCCGGCTCCGACAGCGTAGTCAACTGCCTTGGCGTACCAGCGTGTGTCCGTAACGTCCGTAAAAGAGCTGATATTTTCAAAAGAATTTGTATCTGATGATTTGGTAAATGCCTTTACACAGACCATTGGCATGCGTATTTTATCACTGCTCACATTTGTCTGAGAATTTATGGCTTCTGCGATATTTTCTATTGTATTCAGGTCGTTAAAAGAGCTGCCGACATAACATGTGTTGGGAATATTAACGGAGTTGTCTATCAGAAGTCGGATATCAGATTGAATCGCAAGCTGTGCGCTGCCTGAGGGCACGCTCAGCTCTAATGCGATAAAATACTCGTTTCCCGCAAGCTTTACAGGTGTTATCGGCATAACATAATAGCCCGCTGCGTCATATGTGTGCTCGTAAACCGTGCTGTAGGCACTTTGATTTTTAAAATCACCGTTTGTACATATCATAACCTTAACTGAGGTGCCGGGCTGTATTATGTATGTCGAAACGGCGGTTACCGTTTCATTTGGCTTGTCGGCAACAAAGCGGGTGACACTCAGCGATTTGCTGTTGTTTATTACTAAATTACGGCACCAGCCGAGCGGGTCATACTGATAAATGTTATCATAAAGACTGTTTTCAATTTCGTAATCCGTCGCAAAAATTTCGTTTGTAATGTGTCTGTCATAGTATGATACATATACATAATCGGAGGATTGATTGTTGTGATAAAGTCCCCAGCTGTTTTTTACAATAAAAGCACCGTTTCCGGCCGGCTTGTGTACGAAGTTGTCCGCACTGTAATTATCATCCCAGCCGACAATGGTTACCGAGTGGTTTGCGTATATATCGGGAAAATTTTCATTGTATAAGCTGTCGTAATAATAACACTCACGCGATGAGGGCTGATAAAGGGGGCTTTCATCATAGAACAGCGCTGAGCCTACGGCGCCGTACTGCATAACAAGCTCTTTAATCTTGTCAACAGCCGCTGAGTTATAAGTATTGTTGCTGTTCAAACCGAAAATGTACATAGGGACGCTGTTAAGCATTCCTTGACGATTGATTTCGTCTTTGTTTACATTGCGAACTTCCGACAGGGAAAATGGCTCGTCCGCTTCAAGCACGCTGCCTGTCCTGGCAAGATATGCGGTAGAATAGTATTCGTTTCCGCCTCCGTTGGGATTGCGCATGTATCCGTACAGCGGATTTGTGATGTTTGAGGTCTCGAATTTCATCGCTTGTTCGGAAAAATCATATTTCACACCGTACTTTTTAGCAAGATTTATTTCTAAAAGCTCGTTGTGTGTAAATGCCCAGCAGGCGTCGGTTGTCAATTGATTATCAACGCCGGAGGTATATCCTAAGTCGGCGGAGCTGTAATAGGAAGGATATGATGCGGATTTTTTAATCGCTCTGCCGTTTTGCTCCGAGCCCCCGGTGTATGATGCAACTGCCGTGTGCGAAGGTATGCGCCCGCTGCGGTACTGCTGATTTGCTCTGTCACTGATGCTGAAATGCGGAGCATCTGTGCTGCTTTTTGCCGATAAAGTCGGGCTTAAAAACGCATTTAAACATAGAACGGCGACAGTAACAAGTGACATTGTTATTTTTTTTGTATTTTTCATATTATAGTGAGTTCTCCTTTGGTTTTAAGTGACAAAAAGCCCTGTTGGCGCAGTGCCTCATAGCCTATGACAGCGACCGAGTTTGAAAGATTGAGCGAGCGTGCGTCGTCTATCATCGGTATTCTGATACAGCGGTCATAGTTGGATTTGAGCAGCTGTTCGTCTAATCCTTTTGTTTCTTTTCCGAATACGAGATATAAGCTTTTATCTGTCATATCTGCGTCGGAATAAATCTTTTGACCTTTTGTGGAACAGTAGTAAAACTGACCGTGGTTTTTATGTAAAAACTCCTCATAATTTTTATAAACCGTAAGGTCAAGATATTTCCAGTAGTCAAGACCCGCCCGCTTTACCGCGCGGTCCGATATATCAAAGCCGATAGGTTCTATTATATGAAGCCTCATGCCGGTTGCGGCACATGTGCGAGAGATATTGCCGGTATTTTGCGGTATCTCCGGCTCTACAAGTACAATGTTTATCATGTCAAACCGCCTTTTGGGTTTTATTTTAATTTTATCAGATTTTTATGTAAATTTCAATAGTATGAATCGCGGATAAAATTGACAAAACACGGCAAGGATATAACCGTGCCGTGTTTGTTGTTTTAACATTGAATATTACCAGTATGTGTCGAAAATTTCTTGTATTCCCTCTGTTATCTCAGATTCAAGCTCTGCATACTCACAGGGATGTGATATATATCTGAGTATACATTCTATCAGTTCATTGCTTAACTTAGGTATCCCGTGCAGAGGAAAGGTATTGCTTAACAATGCAACAATATCAGTAAAAACCTTATTATTGGAATATGACGTGAGACCATGTAAATTACTGCACAGATAGGCATTTTTATAAAAATCCTCTTCATCATTCTCGCTTGCAAAACCATTTTCGTCAACGCCTGAATATGCTGAAATGGCAATTCTCAGTGAATATATGAATATATAATCAATTTGTTCTTGAAGGAAAGATGCCCTGTTTTTCAGGTTATAAAGCGATATGGAAGTTATGGTTAATATAATTAAAATGACAGAAATAATGCTTATTAATATTTTTTCTCTTTTATTCATTTTTCAAAATTTTATAAAAATATCAGATCATACCTCCTTGCTTATTAAGCATAATATAGCATATTAGGGATATAATGTCAATAAAAATTAAAAATATAATATTATTTTGCATATATTTTTCATTCGGTATAAATTTATCTGCATAAAAACACAGCAGACAGCAACTGTCTGCTGTGTTAATTACAGTCCCAAAATCATATTAGCAAACCAAAAATAAATCAGCAATGAAAAAGCGTCTACAATAGTTGTAATAAACGGACTTGCCATTACAGCCGGGTCAAACCCTATCTTTTTGGCAAGCAGCGGCAGAGTGCAGCCTACAATCTTTGCAATAATTACCGTTACAAGCAGCGTAGCGCTTATTACAAATGCAATAAGCAGTGTTATTTCCTTTCCCATTATAAATTTATCGATTAAGTATACCTTTGCAAATGCTGTGGCAGCAAGAGCAATTCCGCACATGAGAGCTACGCGCAGCTCCTTTGATATAACCCTGAAAATATCCCTGAAACGAATATCGCCCAACGATATTCCGCGGATTACCGTAACCGATGCCTGACTGCCGGAGTTGCCTCCCGTATCCATGAGCATAGGAATAAACGCCGTTAATATCGGCAACGCGCCGAGCGAGCTTTCAAAATGGGATATGATTATCCCGGTAAATGTTGCGGATATCATAAGAATCATCAGCCACGGTATCCGCTTTGCAAATGTTTCCGTCGCGGATGTTTTAAGATACGGCTTGTCAGACGGCGTTATTGCCGCCATTTTTTCAATATCTTCCGTCGCCTCTTCCTGCAAAACGTCTATCGCATCGTCAACCGTTACAATTCCGACAAGTCTTTTTTCGGTATCTGTTACGGGAAGCTCGGTAAGGTTGTATTTTTCAAATGTCATTGCTACGTTTTCTTTGTCGTCCAGTGTATTTACAAATATAATGCTGTGAGTATCCATTATATCTTCTATAATATCCTGTGGAGCGGCGAAAAGAAGTGCGCGGATAGAAACTACGCCTATCAGATGTCTCCCTTTATCGATTACATACAGCGTATTGACCGTTTCCTTGTCAAAGCCGGTTTTTCTGATATGAGCTACCGCGTGTTCCACTGACATCGTTGCACGCAGTGAAATATATTCGGTGTTCATTATACTTCCTGCGCTGTCGTCGGGATAACGCAGGATTTCATTAATCATCTTGCGCATATCGGGCGACGCATGGCGCAAAATACGTCTGACCACGTTTGCCGGCATTTCCTCTGCAAGATCCGCCGCATCATCGACATACAGCTCGTCGATTACCGCTGCCAGCTCGCTGTCAGAAAAGCTTTTTATAAGCTCTTCTTTGATATCGTCTGCCAGCTCGACAAAAACATCTGCCGCAAGCTCCTTAGGCAGAAGCCTGAAGAGAACGGGTCGTTTATTTGCCGGCAGCTGCTCAAAATTTTCTGCAATGTCAAATGCGTTCATAACGCTCATGACCTCACGAAGCGCTTTGTATTTTTTGTCGGCTGCGAGCTTCAGCACAGTGTCTTTAAGCGTCATTTTTTCCATGTTGAATCAGCCCCCTTAATAATAATTTAAGAGGTACCGTTTTTGCGCGGCAAAAACAGCGGCGGGGTGCTGTCTTTGCCGCATTGTCGCGGTACCGTCACGCCTGAAGCGTCCACTGTTTTCACCTGCCTTTTCTTAATACTACTATTATTCTAATCTTTTTCTTTTTTTATGTCAACGCTTTTAAAATTTTCTGCTTTTTTGCTAAAATTTACTGCTTATAATTCTGCGTTTTACGGCAATTATAATATCGAAGAGTGCAAAAGCGCTCTTTAAATGCAAACACATTGAAATGAATTGTAATCAGCTTGATGTATTTCATCCTGTCAGAGAAAGGCTTTTAATATTTATTCTCTGATTTAGTTGAATTTCGTCGCTTATTGCAGCTTTTATTTTACATGTGATTGCAAGAGGGGAGATTGTTATGAAAAAACATTTGCCTTATGATTGCGAAGACGACAGAGAGCTGTTTGACGACAGCTTTCACGCAGCGTCAATGTCGGAATGTACGGGACTTATCCCGTCTGCTCCGATGGATCAGAGCGAGGTGCACTCGTACAGTCAAATTTATGATATTCCGCTGCCAAATTTTAGAAGTGACCGGAGAGACATTATGAACAACCAGAACAACAACCAGAACAACAATCAGCGCAACAACCAGAACAACAATCAGAAGAACAACCAGAACAACAATCAGAAGAACAATCAGAACAGCAATCAGCGCAATCAGAACTCAAACGAGCAGAACAGAAGTTTTAATAACTAACAACCTCTCAAAAAACAGCGTGGCTATGCCGCGCTGTTTTTATTATGAATTGTTAATATCTGATTGACAATATTTTCGGAGAGTTATATAATTTTAAAAAAGAAAAATGGAGGAAATATCCTTGGAATTTAATGATATAATTAAAGCACGTTGGTCGGTGCGTAGCTTTTCGGATAAAAAAGTGGAGCAGGATAAAATCTTACGTATTCTTGAAATTGCTCAAACTGCGCCTACCGCTAAAAATATGCAGCCGGTGCGTATTATCTGCGCGCACAGTGAGAAGGCTATTTCGGACTTCAGAAGAATAAGTCCGTGTACTTACGGTGCACCGCTTATATTTGCCATTTGTAGTGATGAAAATGAGTGCTGGGTAGACTCAGACGGTAAAAGCCGCGGGGAGATGGACGCATCTATCTGTGCCACTCACATTATGCTTGCAGCGACAAACGAGAAACTCGGAAGCTGCTGGGTATGTATTTTTGATAAAAACGAGCTTGCACGCAGGTTTGAATTGCCTGAAAATATAGTTCCTCGCTGTCTTGTTGTCGTAGGTTATCCGGCGGAGGATGCTCAGCCGTCACAAAGACACTTTGACAGACTGCCGTTGTCCGAAACCGTAAAGTATGTTTAAAAAATAAAATCTCCCGCCCTGCAGCAGGAGGTTTTATTTTGAATGACTGTATATTATGGTAAGTGCGCACTTTATGCCGTCAACCGCAGCTGACATTATTCCTCCGGCGTATCCGGCACCCTCGCCTGCGGGATAAAGCCCGGATATGTTTTGAAATTTTCACCTTTTTTTACCGCTTCAATGGTGTATACATAGCATATATCACTGTGACATGCATCGGTCGCCTTTTTGATAATTCTGTAACTGCATTCATGCATGCCACTCTGCTTTTTGACTCTTTCAAGCAGCTCCTTGCTGCAATGTGTGACCTTCAGCCGTATTCCGCTTATCAGCATATAAAAACCTCTGAATTAAATTTTCCCTATCCGTCAATACTAAAATCATGCAGTGCCGATAAGGCTTATAAAAACTTGAAATTATTTTTTCGGTAATCGATAAGTCCCTCGCGCCGCATTTTAGAAAGCTCGTTTGACATGGCGCTTCTGTCTACCGAAAGATAGTCTGCAAGCTCCTGCCTGTCAAACGGTATTTTAAAGCTGTTTCTGCCGCAGAGGTAAGCCTGTTCGGAAAGATATGACATAAGCTTGTCGCGTGTTGAACGCTCGGTGATATGTGATATTTTCCGTGATAGAGTGTTGTTTTTTGCAGCCAGCGAGCGGGTTAGGTTATACAGAAGGCGATTATGGCAGGAACAGGGCAGCTTTCCTCCGCAAAACAGCCTGCTGTGCTCGATTGTCATAATATCTGCGTCCGATACCGCGACGACACTGAACGGCACAAGTTCTCTGATATCGCAGCAGGATGCTTCACCGAACATATCGCCTTCGCGCATGTCAGATATTATGGTGCGGTTTCCCCAGTAATCTTCTTTTATTATCTGGATTTGCCCCATAATTACAATGCCCAGTGTGCCGGAGTTTTTTCCCGGCTCAAAAATCGTGCTGCCTTTTGAAAATCGTCTGCTTACAGCCCCCAACATTGAGAGTACCATGTCCGCTTCCGTTTTTTCTATTCCGTCAAAAAGCATACATTTATATATTCCGTCTTTCATTTTAATCACCATTTTTTTACTTTTGTTGTATAAACAACATACTTATATTAAATAATATACTATAATAATAAAAAAATCAAGACAAAAAAGGAGTTGTTGGTTATGAAGTATATCTGTGACGTATGCGGCTGGGAGTATGACGAGGCTGTCGGCGACGAGGAGCTTGGGATCGCACCGGGCACGAAGTTTTCCGAACTGCCCGAGGATTTTGAATGTCCCGTATGCGGCGTCGGAAAAGATCAGTTTTCCGAGGAGTAAGGAGAGAGCAGGGGAATGAAGAAAGTAACGGAAGATATTATTTATGTCGGTGTGAACGACCGCAGAGGTGATCTGTTTGAAGGTCAGTATATTGTTCCCAACGGCATGGCATATAACTCTTACGTTGTGATGGATGATAAGGTGACGGTATTCGATACGGTGGATATCGGCTTTACTCATGAATGGCTGGATAATATTGAAGAGGCACTTGCAGGGAGAAAGCCTGATTATCTTGTTGTGCAGCATATGGAGCCGGATCATTCTGCAAATATTTTGAATTTTACCCGTGCCTACCCCGATGCGGAAATTGTTGCAAATGCTAAAACTTTTGCAATGATGGATCGTTTTTTCAGCTTTGAGCGTGTTGATAACCGCATTGTTGTTGAAGACGGTCAGATACTCACAACCGGAAGGCACAGCTTTACATTCGTCTTTGCACCTATGGTACATTGGCCTGAGGTTATGGTTACCTATGATTCTGCCGATAAGGTGCTGTTTTCCGCCGATGGGTTCGGTAAATTCGGTGCTCTAGATGCGGACGAGGACTGGGCGTGTGAGGCAAGGCGCTATTACTTCGGTATTGTCGGCAAATACGGAGCTCAGGTTCAGTCATTGCTAAAAAAGGCGGCCGGACTTGATATTTCTGTAATCTGTCCGCTTCACGGGCCTGTTCTAACGGAGAATTTAGGCTATTATCTTGACCTTTATAATACATGGTCATCATATCAGCCTGAGACAGACGGTATAATGATTGCATATACCTCTGTTTACGGTAATACTAAAAAGGCGGTTGAGCTGCTTGCCGAAAAGCTGCGTACTCTCGGCTGTCCGAAAGTGGTAGTGACTGACCTTGCGCGCTGCGATATGGCGGAGGCGGTAGAGGACGCATTCAGATACAGCAAGCTTGTGCTTGCGACAACGACCTATAACGCGGATATTTTTCCGCCCATGCGTGAATTTCTGAGTGATCTTACAGAGCGTAATTTTCAAAACCGTACGGTGGCTCTTATTGAAAACGGCTCGTGGGCGCCGATGGCTGCTAAAATTATGCGCAAAAGACTTGAAAAGTCTAAAAAAATCGATTTTGCAGAGCCGGTTGTAACTATTAATTCGGCAGTGAAAGATGATGCTGTCGCTCAGCTGGACAAGCTGTCGCATGAGCTTTGCCGTGATTATATCGCACGTTCTTCCGATACGGCGGATAAAAACGATTTAACGGCACTTTTTAATATAGGGTACGGACTTTATGTTGTCACTTCAAACGACGGTAAGAGAGACAACGGACTTATAGTTAATACCATAACGCAGGTGACAAATACGCCTAATCGTATTGCCGTTACCATCAATAAGGATAATTATTCACATCATGTTATCAAACAGACAGGTATTATGAATGTGAACTGTTTGTCTGTTGACGCGCCGTTTTCCGTATTTGAGCGGTTTGGATTCCAAAGCGGTAGAAATACGGATAAGTTTGCGGGTTTTGACTTCGGTCGATCTGATAACGGACTTGCGTTTTTGAATTTGTACATTAACTCGTTTATGTCTTTAAAGACAGTTGACTATGTCGATCTTGGTACGCACGGAATGTTTATTTGTGAGATAACAGAAGCGCGTGTCATGAATGACCGTGAGACTATGACATATACTTATTATCAGAAAAATGTCAAGCCCAAGCCTCAGACAGAGGGTGTCAAGGGTTATGTCTGCAAGGTGTGCGGTTATGTCTATGAAGGTGAAACCCTGCCGGATGATTTTGTTTGTCCTCTGTGTAAGCACGGTGCGTCCGACTTTGAAAAGATAGTATAGATTTGAGATAATGAATTTAAAAAACGGCTCGGAATTTCCGAGTCGTTTTTATTTTTTAAGATAAATATCAAAGCTGTGAAAACATGGACATCATTGAATCCACTGTTATACCGTTCAGGTTAGAGGGCGTCAGACAGATGGCAAGAATGTATTCGTCTATCTTTCTAATTAAGTAGGTTTGCGTCAGCGTTCCATCCTGCTGAATTGATGTGGCGTCCATTCTCACAAAAGGCTTTCCTATAAAGCTTACGGTCAGCGGTGAGTCTACGGTGTAATTACCTATGTCGTTTAGCTGGCTTGCAATTACTTCAGCGTATTGCATGGCGTCTGCATTTGCAAGGTCCTGAGACATGGATAGATTTTCGTACATAATAATTATATTAGCGGTGCTGTCACGGTGTCTAAGAAGCGTATCGTAAACTGTTCTTTGCTTTGCCGCCTCGATATTCTGCTTTTCTTCGTCTGTAACGGCATAGGAATCTACCGCATTTGCAAGCTCCTGCAATTCTTTTTCATTTGCAAATTCCCAGCTTTCATCAGGGGCTGTCAGCCTAAAGTCTCCGAAGGTGCTTGTGAAGACCTGTCCGCCGGTGTTTTGTTCGGATGAATCGCCGCTGTTATCATTGCTTTGTTTGTCATTGTAATTACTTTCTGCATCATCGTTTTGAATATCGTTATCCTCCTGCTGCGTGTTGCCGCTGAGACTTCCCTTGATTTTATCGTTATCCTCTTTTGCAGGCTCCGGCTTGCATGCCGATACAGAAAAAATCAGTATGACAGCTATTAAGGTTGAAATTAATTTTTTCATTATATATGCTCCTTTTATATTATAATATCATCAGAGTGGACAGCTGTCAACGCCGTATTTATGGAATTATCCCTAATTTTAGATTTACGTTCGTATTATTATATGAAAGCGCTTTTAAAGCCCGTAAAGGAAATATTGCTATGATTAATGAAGAAAAACTGATAAAAAGGCTGATGGAGCACAATTCACGTGCATATGAACAGCTGATTGACGGATATTCGCGGCTGTTGTTTACGGTATGTGCGGGTATACTGCACGGCGTCGGTACGCGTGAGGATGTTGAAGATGTTGTGGCAGACTGTTTTTGTGAATTTTGGCAGAATGTGCAAAGATATGATTCCGAGCGCGGCGGATTAAAAACTTATCTTTGTGCGATTGCCCGCAGCCGCGCAGTTGACAGGCTGCGGCTGCTTTGCAGAAGGCGTGAGGACTCTCTTGACAGCGTATTTGAAGACCCGTCGCAGACTTTAACCGATGACCGGCTTCTTGAAAATCTCATTTCCAAGGAGAGTGTTCTTTCCGTGTGGATGTATATGCAGAGTTTTCCGGAGCCTGACCGGGAGATATTGACACTCCGCTTTTTCTATGAGCTAAAACCGTCAGATATTGCCGCAAAGCTGTCTGTTCCCGTAACTTCGGTTTATGAGCGTGTGCGCTGCGGCAGGGAAAAGCTTCGTAAGTTTATAGCCGAAAACCAGTGATTACCGAAGAAAGGTGGAAATAAAATGAATAAATTTTGGGAGAGCTTGAGTGATGACATACTTGATACTGTTTCACCCATAAAGTTTGATAGCAGTAAAAACATACGAATTAAGGCGGGCGTGCCCAAAAAACAGCGTAAAGCAGTGACGGTGCGCGTTTTGCTTGCTGTTGCAGTAATGGCGGTAATAAGCATAGCGTGTTATGCCGCGATTGAGTCCTGGAGACTCCCTCCGCCTAAGGATATCGGGGATGTGCCGCCTGTCATTGAAATACCTGATGATAAAACAAACGGTGAAGATGCTGCCGACGGCGACGTTGATATCGATTTTATCGGTATTGCCGAAAGCATTCTTGATACGATAGGCATTGACAGAAACGGACTTGTTCCGAAAATTACGATGGAGTATGCAACTCAATACAGCAGAAATCAGGCCAGGGTGAGTTTCGGTGATATTAATATAACCTTAGATGCGCAGGACGGTACGCTGATTTCTGGTGAGCTTTTGAAGGAATCGTCTGACGGTGAGCCTGTATCGAAGGATCAATCTTTGACATCGGCCAAGGAATTTTATGAAAAGATGCCTTTTGCCAAAGGTTATGTGTATCATGGCGTGAATCCCGTCAGCCGGGAATATAAGCTCTATTCATTTATACGCGCGTATGATATTGAGATAAACGGTCAGGTTGAACATATTGTTAATCCTTACGAGGAGGTAAGGATAACAGTCAATACGGTTTCCGGGAAGGTTGAATCGTGGAATTCGTTCTATTTTCCTTTGCTTGACGACCATAAGGAAAGCGACGTTCCTGTTTCAAAGGAAACGGCGTTCCGACTGGCCTCAGAAAGATTAAAAATTATGGAGGGATATGAAATTTCGGCTGAGCCTGAGATTGTATTGCCGAATTATATTTACAGCGATTATCGGAATGAAGACGATGGGTATAAAAACTATGCCTATCCGTCGGTGACAAGGCTTGCATGGACGGTTGTTTTTTCAAAGGACAACGAGCTGTTTACGGATAGAAAAAAAGTATACGTTGACCTTTATACCGGTGAGATACTCGGCGGAGATCAGATGAAGTAATATAAAAAACAGCAGGATATCAATCCTGCTGTTTTTTATATTACTATTACTTGAGGTTTGCTTTAAGTGTTTCAAGCTGAGCTCTGAGCTCCTTGGGGAGTTTATCGCCGAATTTCTTGTAATGCTCTTCGATTTCGGCGGCCTCTTTAGTCCATATTTCCTTGTCGACCTCAAGTATGCTCTTGAGTGTCTCAATATCCATGTCAAGGTCTGTAAGGTCAATATCTTCCGGACGGGGAACATAGCCGATTGCGGTTTCAACGGCGTCAGCCTTACCCTCGCAACGGTCAATGATCCAGTTGATAACTCTCATGTTATCTCCAAAGCCGGGCCAGATGAAGTTGCCTTCGTCGTCTGTTCTGAACCAGTTTACATTGAATATTTTAGGTGCCTTATCGCCAAGCTTTTTGCCCATCTCAAGCCAGTGAGCAAAGTAGTCGCCCATATGGTAGCCGCAGAACGGCAGCATTGCCATCGGGTCGCGGCGGACAACGCCGACTGCGCCTGCAGCGGCGGCTGTCGTCTCTGAAGCCATGGCGGAGCCAATAAACACACCGTTTTCCCAGCTCTTTGATTGATATACAAGCGGAGCGCACTTTGCGCGGCGACCGCCGAAGATGATAGCGGAAATCGGAACGCCGGAGCCTTTGTCAAATTCCTCGGAAATGCAGGGACAGTTGACGGCAGGAGCCGTAAATCTTGAGTTGGGGTGTGCGGCGTAGGTGGAT
>CABULU010000032.1 GCA_902492505.1 uncultured Eubacteriales bacterium | reverse complement strand
GTCACTCATCCCCTAAACATTATTTTATTCATTATAACATGATAATTAATATAATACAAGAATTTGACATAAAATTAACGATTTGTAAGAATACAATTCGCGACTTATCGCTTTACCGCCGCGTTTCCCGCAAAAAGACCTCCGAATCTGTTGATTCGGAGGCTTTAAAATACCGGATTAATTACCCGACGATTCGGAAAGAATAATTTTGATATCTACTGTCCTTGTATTTCTGTAAACCGAAAGCGTAATCGTATCACCGGGACTGTGATTATTTTTCTGCTCGTCCAGCTCAGCCATATTGCTGATTTTAACACCATTCACAGCCGTAATGATATCGCCCTTTTTAAGCCCCTTGCTATACGCGTCGCTCTCCGGGTCTACATACTGAACGTAAACGCCCTGCGGAATATTGTACATCTGCGCATAGGTCGCGTCAAGGGCGCTGCCCTGAATTCCTATATACGGTCTGTCCTTGATATAGCCGTACTGAATAAGCTCCTCAATGATATCGGTAGCGCCCGTTATCGGGATTGCAAAACCGATTCCCTCATAGCCGCTTGTTACTATCTTAGACGAGGTAATGCCGATTACCTGACCGTAGGCGTTTACAAGAGGCCCGCCGGAATTTCCGGGATTGATTGACGCATCGGTCTGAATAAGGGTCATGTAAACGTTTTCGATTGCAATACGGCGGTTAAGCGCGGATACGATACCTGATGTTACTGTGCCGGCAAGTTCCAGACCGTAAGGATTGCCGATTGCCACTACCGTCTCGCCGACGACAAGCTTGTCGCTGTCTCCGAACTCCGCCGGCTTAAGACCTGTTTTGTCAATTTTAAGCACGGCAAGATCCGTTCTTGTGTCCGCCCCGATAAGCTGGGCTGTGTACTCCGATTCGTCGGTGAGCACAACCTTTATGCTTGCAGCGCCGTCAACAACATGCGCGTTTGTCGCGATATATCCGTCCTCACTTAAAATTATTCCCGTGCCGGAGCCCTGACCTATCTGAGCGCCGTTGGTAACGGTAACTATAATACCTACTACCGAATCCTTAACTTTATCGTAAATCTGGGGAACACTGAGCGCGTCCGTTGTAGGCTGCTGTGTTTCAAGAGACGGCAGATTTACGTCTGAATTTTGCGACTTATCCGTATTATCAGAGTTGTCATTTGCATTGTCAGATACATTATTGTCATTATCCGACGGAATTCTGTTACTTGTTCTGAAAGTGAAAAACATAACAATGACAGCCAATAAAAGAACAAATGCAACACAGGACACGCCTATCAGTGCAATTACCGAACCGCTGAGCTTTTTCTTTTGTTTTTCAGGCTTTGGCGTACTGCCTGATGACGGAGTGCCGCCATAACCCGTATAGCCCGAATAATTTGCATAAGGGTTGGGATTCTGCCAGGTATACTCTCCGCTTTCCGCAACCTGCGGACCTGTATAGCCTGCGTCCTGCGCATTATTATCATAGGCGGCAAAGCCCGAATGCTCCTGCCCGCCGTCGGCGGCGCATGCGTCGGTGCTGCGGGTTTCGAATTCCTGCGTAGTTTCGCCCACATTTGCATTCTTTGATTCAGAGGTATTTTCCACGGTGAACTGAGTCGTGTCGTCATCATGTGCCTGTGTAACGCCGTCCAAGTCGGTCTGCGGCTCACTCTCCTTAGCCTGCTGAGTCTTTACCTCCTCAAACTCCGGTTCGGGAATCACGGGCTCACGACCGTCATTCTCATTTGTCGGATTGTTTTCCAGATTGTTTTCGTTTTCTTTGTACTGGTCCATTGTCATAACTCCTAATCTTTATAAAGCGGCAGTGAAAACATAAACTGTGCAAACTCGCCCTCTTTAGAGGTGAGTATAATGTCCTCGCCGTGCTCTTTAATTATATTCTTGACAAGATACAGTCCTATACCCGTACCTTTTTTATTTATACTGCGGCTTTTATCCGCTTTATAAAACCGTTCAAATATATGTGCTGCATCCTCTTTGGAAATGCCGCAGCCGGTATTTCTTATACTTGTTTTTGCCTTGTCGCCGTCGACTTCTATCGTACAGCGTATTTCGCCGCCGCGCGGCGTAAACTTGACGGCATTGTCCAAAAGATTATATATAACACGGTAAATCGCATCCTCGTCGCCGCTCACGATAACTGCCTCATCCTCCGGGAAGCGGACGTTGAGAGTTATTTCGCCCTGATTTATTTTATCCTCAAAGGCAAATAATGCCTTGCCTGCGGTTTTTACGATATCAAACGGCTTTTTGACATATGTCATCTGACCCGACTGAATGCGCGCGACATCCAAAAATGATGAAACCATGCGCGATACGCGGCGCGCTTCTTCCGAAACAATAGTCAAATATTTATTATAAAGCTCCGGCGGAATGGTTCCGTCCAGCATACCGTCAACAAACCCGGAAATAGTCGTCAGTGGCGTTCGCAGCTCATGAGAAACGTCTGTCACAAACGAACGGCGAACCTGCTCTAAGTTATCCATACCGTCCGCCATAGCGTTAAAGGCAATGGCAAGAGGTGCATATTCGTTCGCGTGGTCAACGTCAATACGCTTTGAAAAATCTCCGTGCGCGTAGCTATGGGCTGCGGCACTCATATCGTAAAGCGGGCGCATCATGCGCTTTGTCAAGAAGTAAATCACGACAAACGCCCCGACAAGAACCGAAATACCGCAGAAAATAAACACAAACAGAGTTGCGGTGACAATTGACGCCACGTTCATCTCGGATGTTGTGACAAACACCGCGCCGCCTATTTTGTTATCGTTCATAATTACGGGAACGCCGACCGTGTAGCCGACCGACGGTCTTCCTGTTGCAAACGACCTTCTTGCACGGTAGGTATTACCCGACATAACGGTAGAAAGCACAGCCTCCGACGGCAGACTGCTGTCGCTGCCTATAATATCGACGGTGGCAACCTCCAGCGTTCCGCTGTTGCTGTAAACAAGCACCTCGCTTCGAGTAGTCTCCTTAACGGCAGAAATGGAAGCGCCGAATATGTTACCCGCAATTATATAGTAGTTTTTAGGCATATCGGCAACAGTGCTTGCAATTTTATTCGCCGCGCGCTCCATGCTGTCTATCTGTGTGTTGAAGGTGCGCACGCCGATAACAACGCTTGCAACAAATCCAAGCACTGCTACGGTAATAAACACTATTATCGCACATACCCTGTAATATCTTAAAAATATTCTCTTATGCATAATCAGCGCGTCTCAAACTTATATCCCACACCCCACACGGTTTTGATAGTCCATTTTTCCGAAACGCCCTCTAACTTTTCGCGTATTCTTTTAATATGAACGTCTACCGTTCTTGAGTCGCCGAAATACTTAAAGCCCCAGATCTCATCCAGCAGCTGATCGCGCGTAAACACGCGGTTGGGATTTTTGGCAAGATGGTACAAAAGCTCAATTTCCTTAGGCGGCGCATCAATATCTTTACCGTTTACGCGCAGTTTATAATTTGTCAGGGAAACGTAAAGGTTTTCATACTCAACCTCCTGAGTATCCGCCGCCGCAGTCTCAGCGCCTGCGTCCTTAGTGCGCCTGATTACGCTTTTTATCCTTGCGACAAGCTCCTTGCTGTCAAAGGGTTTGGTCACATAGTCGTCGGCGCCGAGCTCCAGACCCAAAACCTTATCAAACGTCTCACCCTTTGCAGACAGCATTATTATAGGCACGTTTGAAGATTTCCGTATTTCACGGCAAACTTCCCATCCGTCCTTGCCGGGCAGCATGATATCCAAAAGCACAAGGTCGAACCTGCCCTGTCCGAATTTATCAAGAGCCTGTATTCCGTCGGCGGCACACTCGACCTCAAATCCCTCTTTTACAAGATACAAACTCAAAAGGTCGCAAATATTTCTCTCGTCGTCAACAACCAAAATCCTGCTCATAATTTAGCCTCCTGTTCTTTATTTTCTCTTAATCACACTAACAGTATAACAGCTTATACAAAAAATGGTTTAATAAAATGTAAACAAACCTTCTACTTTTATTTAAAACTGTCAAAACCGCTCGAAATTTCACGTATTTCTATATTTCCGCGCAAAAGATCCTTCAGTTTTTGCTCGATGCTTGCGCGCTCAAGGCTGCGAACGGAAATTGTAAGCTCCACCTTTTGGTTAAAGGAGCAGGACACCCTGTTATGAACGGTATTGTCAAGAAAACGGTCCACTATTGAGTATCCGTTGTATTCAAATATTAAAAGCAGCGTCACGCTCTCCAGACGGACGGCAAAGCCGGATTCGTTTATCGCCTCGGAAACGCCGCGGCTGTAAGCGCGGATAAGCCCTCCGCCCCCAAGCAAAACTCCGCCGAAATAACGGGTAACCACAGCGCAGATATTATATACGTCCTCTTTTTTCATAACCTCCAGCATCGGCATTCCCGCAGTGCCGGCGGGTTCGCCGTCGTCAGAGAACCGCTCAATCCGCGGATACCAAAGGCGGTAAGCCGTGCAATTATGCGTCGCATCGGGATATTTTTGCTTTATGCGCTCAATAAACGCCTTTGCTTCATCCTCACGCCTGACGGCGGCAATATTTGTAATAAACCTGCTCTTTTTTTCGGTAAACCGCGTCACAACGCTGTATGCCGGTTCTTTATATCCAGTATGCATTTAAATTTCCTCTCACAGATAATATACATATAGTAGTATACTTTTTGAATTTTTTCAAGGAAAAAGAAAGCATTCATTAATAATTTGACTAATGATTCGGCAAAATATTAAAAAAAGTATTTACAAAAATATATTTTTGATGTATAATACCCGAGATGTTTAACTATGCTTTGAACCTTGCACATCACCTGCGGGTTCGCGGTATAGCCGGACAAATCTTTAAGAAAGGTGATAAGTATCGATGATCAAAAAGGAAATCAAAGCCTCTGTAATTGAGCAGAACAGACTCCATGACACAGACACAGGTTCTCCGGAAGTGCAGATTGCCATTCTGACAGCGAGAATAAACGAGCTGACAGAGCATCTTAAAGCAAATCCCAATGACCATCATTCAAGACGCGGTCTGCTCAAAATGGTAGGTAACAGACGTAATCTGCTCAACTACCTTACAAAGAAGGATATCACAAGATATCGTGCTATTATTGAGAAACTCAATATCAGAAAGTAAACTTTTATAGGCGGAATTTTTACAAATTTCGCCTATATCCATTTTAAAACATCATATACCGGAACGGCGGCAGTTTAGCAGTTAAATGTATGCTTTGCGGAAAGCGTATATTTCAGTGTTAAACAGCGGCCTTACCGGAAAAACAATTCAGGAGGTACTTAAATGTACGAAAATCACAGAATTTTTGAAACGGAAATTGCCGGCCGCAAACTTATTGTCGAAACCGGCAAGTATGCCGAACTTGCCAATGGCTCGGCACTTGTGCGCTATGGAGATACTGTTATTCTCGCAACTGCAACAGCATCAAAGAAACCCCGCGACGGTATAGACTTTTTCCCGCTCTCGGTCGATTTTGAGGAACGTCTGTATTCAGTCGGAAAAATCCCCGGCAGCTTCCTTCGCCGTGAAGGTCGTCCGAGCGAAAAGGCAATACTAAGCTCGAGAGTTATCGACAGATCCATCCGTCCGCTTTTCCCCAAGGATATGCGCAATGACGTCAACGTAAACATTACGGTTCTTGCCGTTGACCAGGATAATATTCCCGAAATTGTCGGAATGATAGGCGCCTCTATCGCGCTTTCCATCTCGGATATCCCGTTTAACGGGCCTATAAGCGGCGTTTCCGTCGGCTATGTGAACGATGAAATCGTGTTCAATCCCACAGCCTTACAGCGCGAAAACTCGCAGATGGCAGTCACCGTTGCCTCCACTGCCTGCAAGGTGACAATGATTGAGGCAGGCGCCAACGAGATTCCCGACGACGTTATGTATGACGGTATTATGAAGGGTCATGAGGAAAACCAGAAAATCGTCGCGTTTATAAATAACATCGTTTCGGAAATCGGAAAAAAGAAATTTACATTTGAATCCTGTGAAGTAGACCACGAACTGTTTGACAGCATAAAGACCTTTGCGGAAAACGATATGAAATCGGCGCTTGACTCAAATGACAAGGCGCAAAGAGACGCCGACATCGAAAAGGTATATGAAAAGGTTCATGCGCAGTTTGACGCTGCAAACGAAGAGCGCCTGCCGATGATTGACGAGTGTCTTTACAAGCTGCAAAAATATATTGTCCGCACATGGCTTTCCGAAGAGGGCAAGCGAGTGGACGGACGCGGAATCGATGACCTGCGCCCCCTGCACGCGGAGGTTGGACTTCTTCCCAAAGTACACGGCTGCGGTCTCTTTGCACGCGGCAAGACACAGGTGCTCACCGTTGCAACGCTCGGCATGATATCCGAGGAACAAGTTTTGGACGGTCTTGACAACGTAGAAACCAAAAGATATATGCATCATTACAACATGCCCGGCTTTACCGTCGGCGACGCAAAGCCGTCAAGAAGCCCCGGCAGACGTGAAATCGGTCACGGCGCTTTGGCTGAGCGCGCACTCGAGCCGGTAATTCCGTCGGTTGAGGAATTTCCGTATACAATTCGTCTTGTGTCGGACGTTTTAACATCAAACGGCTCTACCTCGCAGGGCTCTATATGCGGCTCCACACTTGCGCTCATGGACGCGGGCGTACCGATTAAAGCGCCTGTCGCCGGTATATCCTGCGGTCTTATCACGCGCGACGACGGCAGCTTTATGACAATGGTTGACATTCAGGGCATAGAGGACTTTTTCGGAGATATGGACTTCAAGGTAGCGGGAACCAAAAAGGGAATTACCGCAATTCAGATGGATATCAAGGTTGACGGTCTGACAGGTCCCATTATAAAGGAAGCCATAGAAAAAACAAGAAAGGCAAGATACTACATCCTTGATAAGGTAATGCTCAAGGCAATAGACAAGCCGCGCGAGGACGTTAAGGACTGGGCTCCCAAGGTCATCACCTACAAAATTCATCCCGACAAAATACGCGAGGTTATCGGAACAGGCGGCAAGGTCATTCAGAAAATTGTTGCGGATACCGGGGCTAAGATTGATATAGAGGACGACGGCTCCGTATTCATTTCAGCCACGGAAAAATCGGCCGCCGACAAAGCGCTTGATATAATAAAAGGCATCGTTTTTGAGCCGGAGGTGGGCGCAATTTACAGAGGTCGGGTTGTAAAGCTCATGCAGTTTGGCGCGTTTGTTGAGTTTGCTCCCGGCAAAGAGGGGCTTGTTCATATTTCCAAGCTTGATACAAAGCGCGTGGAAAAAGTAGAGGATCTGCTTTCCGAGGGTGACGAAATATACGTTAAGTTCATGGAAATTGACGATAAGGGCAGGTACAACCTGTCACGAAAGGACGCGCTGCTCGACATGCAAAACGGCGCGGCGGTAAACTGATTTTAA
This sequence comes from uncultured Eubacteriales bacterium, assembly GCA_902492505.1. Taxonomy (GTDB): domain Bacteria; phylum Bacillota; class Clostridia; order Oscillospirales; family QAKW01; genus RGIG9041. Next base: position 13,786 of record CABULU010000032.1, on the reverse strand, counting down.
GCAATAAAACAATAATGCTTGCGGTACGGTTCAGACACCGTACCGTTTGCTTTTTACGGTCTTTTGGACCGTACATGTAAATTTTTCCGTATAAACTTTACATTTTTTAAGTAAAGTTGTATAATGCTAAATACGGAGGTGATTTTTCTCATTGAAAATATATAACACTCTGAAAAATAAAATATTTGACAGGCTGTGGTTTAAAATCAGCTGCTTTTGCAGTATGCCGTTTTTTATATTTATGTGCATGCTCTACTTGGAGTATATGAATTACCGCACCGTGCGCGAAGCGTTCGGGCTGTGGAGGCGCAGCATCGGCGCGTTTGTGCTTGCATTTGTGATTATGACAATGCTGTCTGTAATCCTGCTTCTGCTTGTACGGCGGCTTTGGATCTGGGCAACGGTGATGGGCGCCGCCACACTGATAATCGGCATAATAAACTGTGTAAAGCTTGCGGTAAACGGCGATTATTTTTTTCCGTGGGATATATCAATGGCGGGAAATATGGGTCAGCTCATCGGTTTTGCCCGTTTTGACCTGCCGCCGTATCTGTGGCTGTTTATACCGGCATTTATAATTGCCTGCGTGCTTTACGCACTGTCGGGCGCCGAAATTCCAGTGCGCTGGTATGGCAGAATTCCGATTGCAACCGCTGTTTTTGCCGTATTTATCGTCTTTTACAATGAGCCTAAGGTGACGGAAAAGCTTCTGAACAAATTCAACATGTCTTTTAACGACAGCGTCCTGCAAGCGTCCAATTACAGCGCCAACGGGTTTGTGGACGCGTTTGCGATAAACTGCATGGCCATGAAGGTAACCGAGCCGGAAGGGTACAGCGCAGATAAAATCGCAGGCTACCTTGAAAGCTATGAAGGTCTTGAGCCGAGCGAGCCCGTGCGGTATAATTCACCTGACGTTATCGTTATTCTGTCCGAGGCATTTTTCGACATAACAACTTTAAAAGACACAACCTTTTCACAGGAGCCGCTGTCTAACTTCAAAACAATAGCCGCCCGTGAAAACGCATATGCCGGCAATCTTATAACATCGGCGCTGGGCGGCGGAACAGTCAGAACCGAATTTGAAATATTGACAGGGCTTACCGTCGACTATCTCGTAAACGGCACAAGTCCCTATCTCTACGTCAAAGATAATATGGATACCTACGTTTCAAATTACGGGGATCAGGGCTACTTTACAAAGGGAATACACACCTACAACGGCGACTTTTATATGCGAAACGAGGCATATCCCAAGCTGGGCTTTGATGAGTTTGTCTCGGAGGACGAGCTGAAGCTGCGTGAAAACGCCTCCTGGCGCCGAGACTATCTCACCGACAACACTCTGATTGACGAGGTAATAGATACCTTAGAAACACACCGGGACAAGCCCAACTTCATATTCGGCATAACCATGGAAAATCACCAAAGTTACGGCAAAACCGACCCGGAGGATATTGTCATTGAAGTGAAAAACGACAAGCTGAGTCCCGATGTTCTTGACTCGGTAACTACCTATACTCAGGGAGCATACTATGCAGACGCGGCGCTGCGCCGGCTTGTAGATTACATTGATAACCGCGAAAAAGACACAATCATTCTGTTTTTCGGCGACCACCTGCCCACTCTCGGCTCCAATCAGGCAGCCTTTAATCAGGCGGGAAACGTTGACATTTCGGATGGATACTCCTTTGAAGAAAAAATGTATCTTTACAGCACTCCGTTTCTGTTCTATGCAAACTACGATGTTGATTACGCTCCGTTGCTAAGCTCAGGCAATATTTCCACCTACTACATGCTGTCACTGCTTGCCGATATAACAAACACAAAAATGACTCCGTACATGCTTTATCTTCGGGATAAATTCGAGCTTTTGCCGTATTATAATGTAAGGCTGAGCTTTCCGCCTCTTAAAAACGAACAGACCGACTTTATAAACTCAATGCGGCTTATAACCTATGACAGAGTTGCAGGAAAGCGTTATTCGGTAAAGTAAACAACCCTGATAAGGAGGCAGAGATATCCTGAAAGTCAAAGAATTTTTTAAGAATAAAATCATCGGCAAAACCTGGCTGAAAGTCCTGAGCTTTTGCAGCGTTCCGTTTTTTATTTTTATGTGTCTGTTTGAGGTGGAATACCTTCATTACCGCATAAAGGACACCATGTTTTACAGGTGGGAACGCAATCCTCTGTCTGTGGTTTTCGCATTTATAGTTTTTGCTATTATATCCTTAGTTTTGCTCCTGTTTACCAAAAAGCTGTGGATTTACGGAGTATGTTTCGGGGCTCTTACCGTTATTGCAGGGCTGATAAACTGTATTAAGGCCGCCGCAAACGGTGATAATTTCATGCCGTGGGATATATCTATGGCAGGAAAGCTTGATCAACTTGTAAGCTTTGCCAAAATAGACCTGCCCAAATACACATTTGCAGGAATTGCAGTCATTTCGGCTTTTATCGTTATATTTGCACTTTCAAAAGCACAGATACCTGTCAGATGGTATATCCGCGTACCCGGCGCCGCCGCAATTTTTTCCGTATTTGTCATGTTTTATAATATGCCGGAGCTTACGGAAAAAGTATTCCGTAAATTTGAAATGTCATTTGAAGACAGCATACTTCAGTCAACAAACTACAATACAAACGGATTTGTAAGTGCTTTTACAATTAATTGCTTTGCACTTAAGGTTGTGCCGCCCGAAGGGTACGGCAAAGAAAAAATCTACGGATATCTTGACGCTTATATTCAGGATAACACCGTTAATAACGGCACTGCTCAAAAATCCGAACAGCCGGATATTATAGTTTTAATGTCGGAGGCATTTTTTGATGTTAGAACACTCAAGGGAACGGAGTTTTCCGAAAATCCCCTGAAAAATATTGACAGAATATGCCAAAGTCAAAATTCTTACTCCGGCAAAATGTACACAACAGCATTCGGCGGAGGAACGATAAGAACGGAATTTGAAACCATAACGGGTCTGACGCTTGATTATCTTGCCAACGGCACAAGCCCGTACCTGTACATCACAAAGGACACCGAAACCTATGTTTCCGTTCTGAAAAATCAGGGATATACCACAACCGGCATCCATCCGTACGACGGCTCGTTTTATATGCGCGAAAATGCGTATCCGTATCTGGGCTTTGACAGCTTTATAACAGAGGACGACCTCCGTGACAGAGAGGACGCAACACGGCGCCGCGGATACCTGACAGACGATATGCTCACAAACGCTGTAATTGATACTCTTGAGCAAAACAGCAGTGCTCCAAACTTTATCTATGCAATATCAATGGAAAACCACGGTGCATACGATAAATCGGAGCCGTCCGAGATTATAATAGATGTTCAAAACGACAGTCTGAATCAGAAAATGCTTGATTCGGTAACCACTTATACACAGGGTGTGTATTATACCGACCGGGCGCTCGGAAAACTTGTTGATTATATTGACAAACGGGATAAAGAAACAATACTGCTGTTTTTCGGCGACCATCTTCCCACTCTCGGCGCAAGCTATGCGGCATATACACAGGCCGGCAATATAAAGCTGTCCGACGGTCTGAATTATGAAGAAAATAAGTTTTTATACAGCACGCCGTTTGTCTACTATGCAAACTATAACGTCGATTACAGCGTATTCGGCGGAAATCATGATATTTCATGCTACTACCTTTTGTCATTTATGGCTAAAATCGCAGGTACTCAAACGACACCGTATATGGAATATCTGCTTGACAATTTCAAGCACGTGCCCTTTTATAACACACGGCTGCAAGCAGAGCTTGATAAGGCAGGCTCGGAATTTATAAATTCCATGCGCTTTATGACCTATGACAGAATAAAGGGCAAAGGATATTCGGTTACCGATAAATAATAAAAAGCTGTCATGCTAAATGACAGCTTTTACTTTAATTATACTCTTTTAAGTGTTGTTCTTGCAAGCTGCTGACCGCTGCTGTTGCTGCTGCCTACCGGAAGAAAGGTTACAAACTCTATAGCATAGAGATTGCACACAACGTAAGTATCATTGCGGCTTTCATATAAAACAATATAGCTGACTCCGACAAGGTACAAGATGCCTTCCTTGCGTACTATATTTGACGAACCGACAAGAAAATCGACAATAACGCGGTTGCCCACATTATCGGCAAGTATCTGCTGAAGCGACCCCTGATATCCACCGCCAATGGCATAGTCTAAATTATTCTGTTCTGCTGTCAGTCTGCCGCTGGGGCTCGTGCCTCCCTGAGACTGAGAAGCGCCGCCGTTCAAACTGCCTGTACCGTTCAAACTTCCCATTCCGTTAAGGCCGCCGCCTGTACCGTTCATACCCTCATTAAGGGGTAAGCGCTGAGAATGCATATCCTGTTCTGCCATAAAATTGTCCTCCTAAGTATAAAAATATAAATCTGTCGGATTGTAAAAACAATGCTGGCCAATAGTAGAGAAGAAGTATCCGACCTCAGACGGAAAAAACTGCCGGCACCCTGCTGAATACGGATTATAAAACCACAGCGCCTGACCGAATCCCGTCACACGCTGACCCGAAATAACCATATCAGCTATATCAAAATGCACCTGGGTTGGGTTCATATTATAAATATTCTGAGGATTATACCGTCCGTTTTCCGTCTCGCTTGCACAGACAAACTGACCAGGCTGCATGATAATTCTTCGGATGCTGCCCTGACCTATGCGGTTATATTCCCCTGCAGACACATGCACCCTGTTCATCACCACCCCGCCGACCGCCATCATTCCGTCAAAACCCTCACCGCCCGCCTCGCATTGTATAAGTCTTGCCAGCAGTTCTCTGTCACTGTACATCTTACCACCTCTCGGAAAATTATATGCGATTTTAAAAATAAAAATGACAAAGCCCCGTGCGGTATTTGGCACGGGGCTTGTAATATTAAATTCAGTCTATATTCTCGCCAGCATCAGACTCATGATGAGGCTGAAGCAGCTTTATAAGATTTGTATTATATACAATCTGTGCAAATTCTGCGCGCGTCGTCTCTCCCTTGGGGTCAAACGTATTATCGTCTCTGCCGTTGACTATCCCGCCGCGCTGCATGCGCAGCACCGATTCCTTTGCCCATTTTCCGATTTTATCTTCATCCGAAAAGCGTTCAACATCCGTATTGCGCGTTGACAGACCGCAAAAATCAAAGAAGTTGGAGAGCATAACGCAAATCTGCTCACGGGTCATAAAATCGTTTGGATTAAACTCCGTATCTGTCATACCGTGAATTATCCCGTTTTGCTTCGCCCACGCAACATGAACGCCGTAATACCTTTTCATATCAACATCCGAAAACGGCGCATCCTTAAATCCGCTTGTATCCGAGCCGTAAATACGGGACAGAATAGTCACCGCCATCCCGCGCGTAAGACTATCCCGCGGAGCAAAGGTTTTATCCGCCACTCCGGTCATAACCTTATTTGTGCTTACATAGTTAACAGCCTCATAAAACCACTCAGACTGAAAAACATCCGTGTATTCCGTCCCCTGTGCCTGTACTGGCAGTGAGGATAACAGCAGCACCAACGCCAGCAAAATGCCGATAAATTTTTTCTTCATAATATAGCATCCTTTGCATATTGAGAAAATAGGATGTGCGCACAAGTGCACGCATATAAATTTCGCATTAATATATTATAAAGTATACTATGAAAAAATGCGATTGTCAAATCTTATATTTTCCTGAGTCCCCAAATACGTGAAGCATATTCAGAAACCGCGCGGTCGGATGAAAAAACGCCGGCTTTGGCAATATTGACAAGAGACATTCTGTTCCATGTTTCCCGCTCGCCGTAGGTTTTATCCGCGCGCAGCTGCGCCTGCTTATAGCTTTCAAAGTCCGCAAGCGTCATATATGGGTCTGAATCTTTAAGGTAGTGAACAATACTGTCAAAATTCTTGCCGCAAAGACCCCCATTGGATACAAACTTCAATATATCGCAAAGCTCCGGGCTTGAGCTTAGAATATCACTCGGACTATAAGACGCAAGCCGCTCGTTTACCTCTTTTGTGCGCATACCAAAAAGAAAAATATTATCGTCCCCGACCTGCTCGTGTATCTCAACATTTGCTCCGTCCAGTGTGCCTATGGTTATGGCGCCGTTTATCATAAACTTCATATTTCCTGTTCCCGACGCCTCTTTGCCCGCAAGCGAAATCTGCTCCGAAAGCTCCGCGGCAGGCATCATGATTTCCGCAAGCGAAACACGGTAGTCGGGCAAAAATACTGCCTTTAAAAATCCGTTTGTCTGCGTATCGTTATTTACCGTATCCGAAACGGCACAGATAAAGCGTATTATTTCTTTAGCCATAACATAACCCGACGACGCCTTTGCGCCGAAAATAAAGGTATGAGGCTTTATTTTTATTTCATTATTCTTAAGTTTTCTGTAAAGATAAAGTATATACAGCGCGCAGAGAAGCTGACGCTTATACTCGTGCAGACGCTTTGCCTGAATATCAAAAATCGAGTCGGGTGATACAGAAATTCCGCAGTTTTTGCCGATATAACCTGCAAGTCTGCGCTTATTTTCAAGCTTGATTTCAGACAGTCGCTGCAAAACGCTTGAATTATCCTTAAACTTCAAAAACTTTTCCAGCTGCATTGAGTCCTTTATAAACCCGTCTCCTATCGTTTCACAGAGAAGCTCTGTAAGCCGCGGGTTTGACTGGCAAAGCCAGCGGCGGTGTACAATCCCGTTTGTAACATTTGTCAGCTTACCAGGAAAAATATCGTTATAATCACGAAACAAATCATTTTTCAGTATCTCGCTGTGAAGAGCGGAAACTCCGTTTACGCAAAAGCTGCACGCCACGCATAGATTTGCCATTTTAACCATTCCGTGCGAAATAATCGCGATATTATCAATGCATGCGCGCTTTTCCGGGTGATTTGCATAAACATCCTCGCAAAAACGGCGGTTTATTTCCTTAACAATGGAATAAATGCGAGGAAGTATAGACTTAAACATAGCAACATTCCACTGTTCCAGCGCCTCGCTCATGACAGTGTGATTGGTATACGCAAGCGTTTTTGTGCAGATACTCCAGGCATTATCCCACGAATACCCGTGCTCGTCCATTAAAATGCGCATAAGCTCCGGGATAGACAGCGCAGGATGGGTGTCATTTATGTGTATTACCGCTTTATCGGCAAGATTATCAAGCGAATCATACAGCGCAAGATGTTCTTTGATAATATTTTTCAGCGACGCGCTCACAAAGAAATACTGCTGACGCAGACGCAGGCGCTTGCCGGTATCATGGTCGTCAGCCGGATAAAGGACCTTTGATATCGCCTCACTCTGAGCTTCGTTTTCCACGCTCTTGAGATATTCGCCGCGTGAAAACAGCGACATATCGAAATTATCAAGACTTTTAGCGCCCCAGATGCGCAGCTTATTGACGATATCACCGTTGCCGGAAATGAGGATGTCATAGGGCACGGCAAGCACGCGGGTGTAGTCCTTATGCACCGTTTTCAGCCCGCTGTCGCTCCAGTTTTCCTCCACATATCCGTCAAAGTAAACCTCTTCGCTCTCGTCAGGTCTCGGAACAAGCCATGCTCCGCCCAGCTCCAGCCAGTTATCGGGATACTCCACCTGCCAGCCGTCCATAATAACCTGCTTAAATATGCCGAATTCATAGCGTATGGAAAATCCGGTAGCCGGATAATTAAGACCTGTAAGCGAATCAAGATAACATGAAGCAAGGCGCCCTAAACCACCATTTCCAAGCCCGGCGTCCGGCTCCATTTCGTACAGTCTCTCAAGGTCGCCTCCAAGCTCTTTCAGCGCATCCCTCATTTGAGTCTCTATTCCGAGATTGTAAAGGTTATTTTTCAACGAACGCCCGATAAGAAACTCCATCGACATATAATATACCTTTTTGGCGCCCTGTTCTTTCTCTCGTTTAGCGCTCTGCGCGCGTTTCTTTTGAAGAATACCGCGAGTAATACCTACTGCCGCCTCATAAAACTGACGGTCGGTTGCATCATTTGCCGATACGGCAAAGCGCTCTGTCAGCTCATCAATTATCTGCTGTTTAAAATTCAAATTTTACCTCTCCTTTACAAGTAACACATTTAAGACCGCGATAATACCGGCTTGCACACCACGGTCTTTTCTGAAGCCATTGAAATCCGATTATATTATTGACTGATAAAGCTCCCCGTATAACCTTGCCGATTTATCCCAGCTATAATCACCGGACATAGCGTTTTTCTTAACGACCGCAAACTGTTTTTTATCGTGATAAAGCTCTGTCGCACGCCAAATTGCATTTGCCATATCATTGTCGTCAAACTGCTCGAAATTTATACCGTTTCCCTCTCCCGTCTGCGGATTAAACGGAAAAACAGTATCGGCAAGCCCGCCGGTCTTGCGCACTATCGGAATTGTACCGTAGCGCATTGAAATAAGCTGTGCCAATCCGCACGGCTCATACTCAGACGGCATAAGAAAGAAATCTGCGCCGGCATAAATTTTCCTTGCAAGCACGCTGTCAAAGCCTATTACGGCACGCATTTTATCCCGATGCGCAAAAGCCGTGTCCGACAGACACCTCTCATAACCGTAATCACCGCTGCCCAAAACAACAAACTGAATATCAAGCGTCATCAGCCATTCAAGGCGGCGGCACACAATGTCCATGCCCTTTTGGTGCGTTAAGCGAGTCACCATACCTATCAGCGGTATATCATTTCTCTTTTCAAGACCAAGCTCCTCCTGAAGAGCAAATTTATTGTGATATTTCAGATTCCTGGTATTTATTGAGTAGTTTACCTTTAATGCGCTGTCTGTTTGCGGGTTATAGCTATCGGTATCAATTCCGTTGACTATACCCGACAGCTTGAACTGCCGCGCGCGCAGTATATGCTCAAGCCCGAACGCATAGCGCTCATCCAAAATCTCACCCGCATAGGTGGGAGAAACGGTATTGACACGGTCTGAACATTCAATCGCGCCCTTAACAAGATTGATACAATCGCCGTAATACAGCAGCGGCAGCTTATCCTCCGAAAGCCCGAACACGTTGCCTAAAATATAAGCGTCGAATTTGCCCTGAAATTCTATGTTGTGTATGGTAAAAAGTGTTTTAATCATTCCGTATCCCGGTCTTTGACGGTACTGGCAGTCAAGAAGCACCGGAATTATCGCCGTATGCCAATCGTTGCAGTGAAGTATATCCGGGAAAAAATCAATTACCGGAAGAATTTCCAAAACAGCGCGCGAGAAAAATGCCACCCGCTCGCCGTCGTCAAACTCGCCGTACACATTGGGACGGTTGAAGTAGAATTCATTATCTATAAGATAGTATGTCAATTCCTGCGTCTTATACTCAAAAATACCGCAGTACTGCTTACGCCAGGAATTGTTTATATAAAAATGAGTAATATATGTGCATTTGTCACGCATTGCGCCGATCGCAGAATACATCGGTATCACAACACGTATATCATACCCCAAAGCCCGCAGCGCCTGCGGCAGCGCGCCCGCGACGTCGCCGAGCCCGCCTACCTTTATAAACGGCGCCGCCTCGCCCGCAGCATAAAGTATCTTCATTTTAAACCTCCGAAAATTTCATATCAGATTCTTGTGTTTTTAACAAATACATACGGATATTCAGGAGCGCCGCAAAGATATTTGTTTTCAGACACATTGATGTTTTTATCGAGTATGACATACCCCAGCCCGCAGTTTTTTCCCACAACGGAATTTTGCATTATTATCGAATTTTCAACTACGGCTCCCGTTTCTATCGTAACATTTCTGAATATTATAGAATTTTTAACAGTACCGTCTATTCTGCACCCGTCGGCTATAAGGCTATTTTCCACACTGGCATTGTATTTATACAGCACCGGCACCGTATCCATGACGCGCGTCATAACCGGACTGTCGCTTTTAAAAACCTGACTGCGGACATCGCTGTCAAGCATCTTCATGCTGATATCATAATAGTCCTTGACAGTATTTACAACACCTGAAAACTCCCGATGCTCGAAGCCCAAAATCTTCAGCGAGGAAGTATTTTTGATAAGAGCATATTTCTCAAAGCTGTAATGGTCGTGCTCGTCGGCACGGCGGATAATATCCAGGAGCAGCTTTCTGCTCATTATATATATGCCGAGCGACGTATTTTTGACACTCTGCTCCTCCTCAACAATATACGTCATTTCACGGACACGCTCACCCTCAAGATGAAGCTCAAGGTCGCCGGGCGAGCCGCAGCGGCCGGAATATACCGCGGTTATATCGGCGCCGCCTTCGATATGAAAATCAAACACGCGCTCAAAATCAACGCTTGCAATTATATTGGAATTTGTAAGTACAATATATTCCTCTTTAAGCCCCTTAATATACGGTGAAACGGAACGCAGGGCGTCCAGCTTGCCGCGCGCCAAAAACACCTCGTTATTATTTTCCGTTCTGTAAAACGGAGACAGGATACGCAGACCGGAGCTGCGGTGGTCAAGATCCCAGTACCGTCCGCCGCCAAGGTGGTCTTCAAGCGAAGCGTAGTTGCGTTTTGTAACGACCGCCACATTGTCTACACCCGCATTCACAAGCGAAGACAAAATAAAATCCACGGTGCGGAAGCGTCCGCAGAACGGAATTGACGCAAGAGTCCTGTTTTTGGCAAGCAGATTTGTCTCTGCACTGTAAGAATCGGAAAAAATAATACCCGCAAACAAATTCATAATCCCGTTTCCCCCTATCTTCCGCTGTACGGCTCTATCATTTCGTTCGGCCGCACAACCTGACCTGATTTTACTATCGCGCCCTTGCCTATAACGGCAATTCCCCATTTGGATGAGTCCTCGCAGTTTTCCGGCAGATCGCCTATAACGGCGCCATCCTCTATGACGACATCATCCGCTATGATTGCGTATTTAATATCGGCGTTCCTGCCGATTTTGGTATTTGACATTACAACGCACGAGTTTAAAGACGCGCCGCTTGCGACCTGAACGCCGGAAAACAGCACCGTATACCACAGCTTGCCGTCAATACGGCAGTTTTCGGTCACCATGCTCTCGATTATCTGCGCGTTTTTACCAATGTACTGAGGTATCATCGGGTCAAAGCGTGAATAAATCTTCCAGTCGGGGTCGGACAGATTCAGAGGGATTTTGGGATTGAGCAAATCCATATTCGCCTCCCAGAAGCTTTCGATTGTGCCGACGTCCTTCCAGTACCCGTCAAAGCGGTATGCCATCATCTTCTCTCCCTGCGCTATCATTTCAGGAAGAATATTTGCACCGAAGTCATGTCCACTGCTGCCGTCCTGTTCATCACGGATAAGATATTCTTTCAGCTTATCCCAGGTAAAAATATAAATTCCCATAGAGGCATTGTTGCATTTTGGCTTTTCGGGCTTTTCCTCAAATTCGTAAATACGTCCGGTCTCATCAGTATTCATTATACCAAACCGCGACGCCTCCTCTATCGGCACGGGAAGTGCCGCGATTGTACACGCCGCGCCCGTTTTACGGTGATAATCCGCCATTTTTGAATAATCCATTTTGTATATATGGTCGCCCGACAAAATAAGTACATATTCGGGATTATACTTTTCTATAAAGCGGATATTCTGATAAACCGCATTTGCCGTGCCCTTATACCATTCGCCGCTGTCCGCCTTGACATAGGGAGGCAGGATACTTACACCGCCGTTAAGCCTGTTTAGGTCCCACGGAATTCCGTTTCCTATGTAGGCGTTGAGCTCCAGCGGCTGATACTGCGTCAAAACACCTACTGTGTCTATACCGGAATTTATGCAGTTTGACAGTGTAAAATCAATAATCCGGTATTTTCCGCCGAACGGTATGGCGGGCTTTGCCGTGTTTTTAGTCAGAACATGCAGACGCGAGCCCTGACCACCCGCTAAAAGCATGGCGACAATTTCCTTGTTTTTCTTGAACATTGGCAGCCTCCTTAATAGTATTATTTATATTCTACAAAAGCTATAAAGCCTGGGATTTTACCTTTTTAACCGTACACTTATAAAGCAACGCACCAAACGGCGGCAGCGTAAAGTCGGCGCTGTACTCAAGCCCGTGCATCGGCTCGGACTGCGCCGTCACAAGCCGTATATGCCGGTCCTTGCCTCCGAATTCCTCGCTGTCGCTTGACAGCAGCAGTCTGTATCTGCCGCTATGCGGCAGACCTACCTTATAATTTTCTATAAGATAGGGCGAAAAGTTAAGCAGAGTTATCACCTCATTGCCCGCAGCGTCAATACGCCTGTATACATAAACGCTGTTGCGGCTGTCATCCGCGGATATCCAGCAAAAGCCGTCATATCCGCACTCGAGTTCGGACAAACACTTTTCCTTTTTATATAAATGATTAAGAGCCCTGATATATTCCTTATATTTTCGGTGCATGGGAAAATCCAAAAGCATCCAGTCAAGCCCGGTCGCCTCGTCCCACTCACGAAAATGCGCAAACTCGCCGCCCATAAAAATCAGCTTTTTTCCGGGATGGGTATACATATACGCCATATATGCACGCAGATTGGCAAACTTATCGTCATAGTAACCCGGCATCTTTTCAATAAGAGAGCATTTGCCATGTACCACCTCGTCGTGAGACAGCGGCAGAATAAAATTCTCGGAAAATGCATATGAGGTGGAAAAACTCATCATATTCTGCTTATCATGCCGACCCTCGTGAGGCGTGGACATATATTTCAACGTATCGTTCATCCAGCCCATATTCCATTTGAAATCAAAGCCCAGTCCGCCGTCCTCAACGGGAGCCGTCACAAGCGGCCACGCGGTGGACTCCTCCGCCACGGTAAAAATGCCGGGACGGTCCTTGTGAACAACGGTGTTGAAAAGCTTTAAAAACTCCACTGCCTCAAGATTTCCGTTACCGCCGTATTCATTTTGACGCCACTGCCCGTCCTTTTTGCCGTAATCAAGATAAAGCATAGACGCCACGGCGTCTACCCGCAGTCCGTCGATATGGTATTTATCCAGCCAGTGGCAGGCGCTTGAAATCAAAAAGGACGCGACCTCTCTTTTTGAATAGTCAAAAATGCGCGTACCCCAATCGGGATGCTCGCGCTTGAGCGGATCTTCGTATTCGTAAAGACACTGACCGTCATACTCGTAAAGCCCCATCTCGTCTTTCGGGAAGTGAGCGGGTACCCAGTCCATGATAACACCTATCCCCCGACGGTGGCAGCAGTTGACAAAGCTCATAAAATCGTGCGGCGTGCCATAGCGCGATGTGGGCGCAAAATAGCCTGTAACCTGATAGCCCCAAGACTTGTCAAACGGATACTCGGACAGCGGCATAAGCTCAATATGAGTATACCCCATGTCTACAACATAATCCAAAAGCCGCTCGCACAGAGTATTGTAAGATAACTCCTGTCCGAATTCATCGCGCATCCATGAACCGGCATGCAGCTCATATATGTTCATCGGACTATTCAAAAAGTCCGCTGCGGCGCGTTTTCTGCGCCAGATAGTATCGGTCCACTTAAATCCGTCTATATCATACAGCTTTGAGGCGGTTGCAGGGCGTGTTTCAAAATGATTGGCATACAAATCAGATTTATAGATAAGCCTGCCGTCATGTGTTTCGATAACGTATTTATAAGAGGTATAGGTATCAAGCTGCATAGGCTCCGATTCCCAGACCCCGTTTTCACTTATTCTGTGCATCGGGTTTGCGCGTGCCTCCCAGCCGCAAAACTCACCCGTCAGGTACACCATAGCTGCATGCGGAGCCCAGACG
>CABULU010000031.1 GCA_902492505.1 uncultured Eubacteriales bacterium | reverse complement strand
CAGACGGGAAGATGGAGGTGGTTGCGCCAAGCTCCGTTCCCATGTTGGTAATAGTCGCGCGTTCGGGCACTGACAGCGTTTTAACGCCCTCTCCGCCCCATTCGATTATATATCCGACTCCGCCTTTAACGGACAGTATGCGCAGTATTTCAAGACTTACGTCCTTTGCCGTGACAAACGGACGGAGCTTTCCCTTGAGATTTACCTTTATCATTTTCGGCATGGTAATATAATAAGCGCCGCCGCCCATGGCAACCGCAACGTCAAGCCCGCCGGCACCGAACGCCAGCATGCCTATGCCGCCGCCTGTCGGAGTGTGGCTGTCCGAGCCGATAAGAGTTTTACCGGGAATTCCGAACCGTTCAAGGTGTACCTGATGGCAGATTCCGTTGCCCGGACGCGAAAAGTAAATGCCGTACTTTTTTGCAACCGACTGTATATAACGGTGATCGTCTGCGTTTTCAAAGCCGGACTGAAGCGTATTGTGGTCTATGTACGCTACTGAGCGCTCTGTGCGTACCCGTTCGATGCCCATTGTTTCAAATTCAAGATATGCCATGGTGCCTGTTGCGTCCTGCGTTAAGGTCTGGTCGATTTTGAGCGAAATTTCCTGTCCGGGCGTCATATCGCCGCTGACAAGGTGATTTTTAATGATTTTTTGTGCGATTGTAAGTCCCATTTCTGTTATATCTCCCTTTCAAGTATACTGTCACGCGCTCTTGAGGCGTGCTCTATTGTGAGTTTTTTTGCAAGCTCGGGGTTGTGCGCCTCAAGCGCGCGGTAAATTCCTTCGTGTTCGTTTAGCGACTGTCTTGCCCGGCTGTGACTTTTAACTGCCGCTTTGCGATACTTTATCATCTTTTTGTGTATAGGCAAAAGCGTGTCGTAGTACGCCTTGCTTTCGCTGAAAATATACAGCAGACGGTGAAATTCCGAGTCAAGATTTTTAATGTTGTCCGAATTATCCGAATTGTCGGTATCCGTTTTGTCTACATAATAGCGCTGAAGATCCAGCACTTCCTTCATTTTCGCAAGCCCTTCGTCAGATATTTTTTCCGCGGTGCGCGCCGCTGCAAGACCTTCAACATGCATACGTATTTCGTACATATCAAAAAGATCCTCGCGCGATATGCCGATTACAACGGCGCCGCGGCTGGTTTCCTCAATTATGTGCTCCTGCTCGAGTCGGCGCAGCGCCTCGCGTATCGGTGTGCGGGAGACGCCCAGAGACTGGCACAGCTTTAGTTCCGTCAGGATTTCGCCGCGCTGATATTTTCCGATAAGAATATCGTGCTCCAGCTGCTCAAAAATCTGGTCGGCTATTGAAATGCTCTTGTGTTCTCTCATAGAAAATTCCCCTCTTTGAATAAATACATCATGCGTGCTTATATTTACCGTTTGAAAGCTGCTCTATTTTCAGCTCCAGCTCCTCGGTGGAAAGCGACGCGGTACGTCCGCCCTCGTATTCTTCGTCAACCCACTGCTTGACTGCCGCGACCAGCGGGTCGCGCTTATCGATAAGATTATCTCCCGTAAGATCGTAGTTTTGATTTATCCAGTATGCTATTCCTGCAAGCCCGGACGTCTTGCTTATCATAACGGAGGCAGGGCGGTTCAAAAGTTTTTTTGTATCGAAAATATTGTATATTTCTTCATCCTTTAAAAGTCCGTCGGCGTGTATTCCCGCGCGTGTTACGTTGAAGTTTTTGCCGACAAATGGGGTCATGGGCGGTATTTTATAGCCGATATTGTGTTTAAAGTAATCGGCGATTTCGGTAATTACCGTCGGGTTCATGCCGTCAAGTGAGCCTCTGAGAGACGCATACTCGAACACCATAGCCTCCAGCGGAACGTTGCCGGTGCGTTCGCCTATTCCCAAAAGCGAGCAGTTGACGCCGGATGCGCCGTACAGCCATGCGGTTGACGCGTTTGCGACAGCCTTGTAAAAATCGTTGTGTCCGTGCCATTCCAAAAGCTCGCTTTTTACGTCCGCATAGTGCTGCAGCCCGTATATTATGCCCGGAACGCTTCTTGGAAGGTCTACTTCCGTATAGGGCACTCCGTAGCCCATCGTGTCGCAGGCGCGTATGCGAACAGGTATTTTTGCTTCACGTGACAGCCGCATCAGCTCATTTACAAACGGCACGACAAATCCGTAAAAGTCGGCTCTCGTTATATCCTCTAAATGACAGCGCGGCATAACGCCGGCTTCGAATGCGTCTTTAACGGTTGCAAGATAATGATCCATTGCCTGAGCGCGAGTCATTTTCATTTTTTTGAAGATGTGATAGTCGCTGCAGCTTACAAGAATTCCGGTCTCGCGGATTCCAAGGTCTCGTACCAGCTTAAAATCTTCGCGGCTGGCACGTATCCAGGTAGTAATTTCGGGGAATTTCAGTCCCAAATCCATACACCGCTCAATGGCTTTTCGATCTTTTTTGCTGTATATGAAAAACTCGGTCTGGCGTATAATGCCGTAAGGTCCCCCCAGCTTTGCCATCAGCTTGTAAAGATCTACAATTTGGTCAGCTGTATAGGGATTTACCGACTGCTGACCGTCCCTGAACGATGTGTCCGTTATCCATATATCCTCAGGCATGGATAACGGCACGCGCCGGTGATTGAATGCAACCTTGGGCACCTCATCGTAACTGTATATATCACGGTAAAGATTAGGATTTTCAACATCCTGGAGCTTGTATCTGTAACTGTTCTGCTCCAATAGATTTGACTTCGGCGAAATTTCAAGCATATTTTTCCTCCTCTTTATAAATTTATGTATTATTGTATACAATTATACCACTGCGTCCTTAATTTGTCTATATGTTTTTCAAAAAATTTTTAAACGCTATTGACTTTTACGCGTTAAAGCGCTATCATGTTAAAGTAAAATGAACATAAAGAGGTATTGCAATGGACGTTTTTCATACAGAGGGCGCGCAGCTTCTTATTGACGCGCTGATGGCGCTTAAAACAAAAGAAGAGTATGCTGACTTTCTGGAGGATTTGCTTACTACTAAGGAAATGCTGGATATGTCGCAGCGGATTATGGTGGCAAAGCTTCTTACGGAGAAAAAAGTATATAATAAGATTGCGGAGCAGACGGGCGCCAGCTCTGCGACAATAAGCCGTGTAAACCGTGCTTTTACCTATGGTAAAGACGGATATAAGACGGTGTTTGGAAGACTGAGCAGAGGTAAGGATAAATGATATTGAACGACAATGAGCTTTTGCCGTCCGAGCGGGCGGTTTATGCGCTGCGCACATTGTATCTTAGCTTTGGTTACAGGCGTTATAAGGTTAGCAAGTTCGAGGAGTACGATCTGTATGCGGAGAATAAGAGCTTTCTTTCGGATAAAAGTATTCTGACTTTTACTGATACGGACGGCAGACTTATGGCATTGAAGCCGGATATAACCCTGTCTATTATTAAAAATACCAAAGACAGCAGCGGCATGCAGAAGGTGTTTTATAACGAATGTGTTTACAGAGCGGGCGGCAGCGGTTTTAAAGAGATTATGCAGACCGGTCTTGAGTGTATAGGGGATATTGACAAAAATTCGACCGCCGAGGTTATTTCGCTTGCTTATGAAAGTCTGAAGAGGTTAAGCGACAATTTTCTTTTAGACGTGTCGCATATGGGTTTTATTACGGGGCTTATAAACGAGATAACCGTCGACGGCGCTCAGAGAATAAAGCTTATGCATGCCGTGAGCGCCAAAAGCGCATACGCTGTGCGCGATGTCTGTGAGCAGATCGGCGCCGGCGCGGGATATGCCGATGCGCTTGCAGAAGCGTGCCTGCTGTACGGGACACCGGGCGACGTGCTGTCACGGGCGCGCTTGCTTGTAAAAAATCATGAGATGGAATCCTCTCTTGATACTCTTGAAAATATATCGCGTGATATGGCAGAGGGCGGGCTTTCGGAAAATTTGAGAATAGATTTTTCCGTACTGAACGATACCAATTATTATAATGGAATAATTTTTAAAGGCTTTATTGACGGAATTGCGCAGAGCGTGCTGTCGGGCGGAAGATACGACAGCCTGCTTTCACGGCTTGGAAGAAAGCAGGGCGCCGTCGGCTTTGCTGTCTACCTTGACGGTCTTGACAGGCTGTATGCGGATATGGTGTCGGAGGACGTCGGAGGTGGGAGCATTGACTGATAACTATGTAAATATTGCGTTGCCTAAGGGCAGACTCGGGGAAAAGGCTTATGCCGTATTTGAAAGCGCCGGATATGCCTGCCCTCAGATACATGAACAAAACCGCAGGCTTATTTTTCAGAGCGAGAAAAACCGTGTGCGTTACTTTTGGGTAAAGCCGTCGGACGTTGCGATATATGTTGAAAAAGGAGCGGCGGATATCGGCGTTGCGGGCAAGGATATTCTGCTTGAGTACCGCCCTGACGTTTACGAGCTTTTGGATCTTCATATGGGTACGTGCCGAATGGCGGTTGCCGCAAAGCGGGATTTTAGGGATAACCACGATATGGCGCTCAGAGTCGCTACAAAGTTTCCCAATATCGCTAAGAGCTATTACGCCGATAAAAGCCGTGAGATAGAAATAATAAAGCTCAACGGTTCGATAGAGCTGGCGCCTCTCCTTGGTCTTTCGGATGTTATAGTCGATATTGTCGAGACGGGAAAAACGCTTTTGGAAAACGGTCTTGTACCGTATGAGACGGTAGCGCCGATAAGCGCAAGACTTATATCCAATAAGGTCAGCTATAAATTCAAAAACAGCGAAATCACGCAGATGTGCGCGAGAATAAGCTCATTGCAGGAGATGGAATAATGATCAAAATACTAAAATATTCCGAGATTGATAAAAACGATTTATTTTTGCGCGATATAGCCGTTACTCGGGTAGGCGGCGCTGTCGCCGATATTATAGATAATGTTCGCTCAGGCGGTGACCGTGCGCTTTTGGATTATGCGCTGAAATTTGACAAAGCTGAGCTTTCGGCTGTCGAGGTGTCCGAAGCTGAGCTTGATTTTGCGTTAAGTCAAGTGTCTTCAAAGCTTTTGGGTATACTTGAGCGCGCGGCGGAAAATATCCGTGCTTTTCATAAAAATCAGGTGCGCCCGGGATTTATAACAAACAGTGCTGGCGGTGTAATAAGCGGTCAGCGCGTTCTGCCTATTGAAAAGGTAGGGCTGTACGTTCCGGGCGGTACGGCGGCATACCCGTCGTCGGTGCTTATGAACTGTATCCCCGCGGTTATCGCGGGCTGTGAGCTTATTGTTATGACTACTCCTCCGTCGGCGGACGGCACCGTAAATCCCGCGATACTTGCCGCGGCTAAAATAGCAGGCGTTCACCGCGTTTTCAAAGCGGGCGGTGCCCAGGCAATAGCTGCGCTCGCCTACGGTACTGAAACCGTGCCCGCTGTCGATAAGATAGTTGGTCCCGGCAATGCGTATGTTGCCGAGGCAAAACGGCAGGTTTTCGGTAAGGTTGCTATCGATATGATAGCAGGTCCGAGCGAGATACTTGTGGTTGCGGATAAAACCTGCAATCCCGCATATGTCGCAGCCGACCTTCTGTCACAGGCGGAGCATGACAGGATGGCAAGCGCGGTGCTTGTCACCGACAGCACGGAACTGGCAAGCGCCGTGTCAAAGCAGCTTGAAAAACAGATACCGATGCTTTCCCGCTCGGATATTGCCCGTACTTCCATCGATAATAACGGCAAAATAATAGTTGCCGACAATCTTTCTGTTGCCGTAGATATCGCAAATGAGCTTGCACCCGAGCATTTGGAAATATGCACCGATTCTCCGTTTGACTATCTGAGCCGAATAAAAAACGCGGGTTCTGTATTTTTGGGTAAGCACTGTCCCGAGGCGGTGGGAGACTACTTTGCCGGGCCGAATCATACCCTGCCGACAAGCGGTACGGCGCGCTTTTCAAGTCCTCTGTCGGTAGACGATTTTGTTAAAAAGACGCAGTATACTTATTATACGCGTGAAGCGCTTGAAAGTATAGCCGGGGATGTTGACGCGTTTGCGAAGGCTGAGGGGCTTACCGCACATGCAAAAAGCGTTTCAATTCGGTTTGAAGGAAGTGAAAAAATAAATGAGTAAATTTATGTCGTTAAGGCTGGCGGCGCTTGAGGCATATGTTCCGGGCGAGCAGCCGCGGGATATGCAGTATATAAAGCTCAATACCAACGAATCTCCGTTTGACCCGTCGCCGGAGGTTAAGGCGGCGGTGACGTCGGGAAGGGCGGCAAGCCTTCAGCTATACCCCGAGCCCGACTGTACAGGGCTATCGGATGCGCTTGCAATGCATTACGGCGTCCGACGGGAAAATATTGTATTAGGCAACGGCTCGGACGAGATACTGAACTTTTGCTTTGCGGCGTATTTTGACAGGCTTTCGCCCGTTGTTTTTCCTGATATTACATATGGATTTTATAAGGTTTTCGGCGACTTGTACGGCTCCGATTATAAGCAGGTGCCGCTCGATAACGGACTGCGCATCAGAATTGAAGATTATATAGGCGTAAACAAGCATATAGTGCTTGCCAATCCCAATGCGCCGACAGGCATTGCGCTCGCGCTTTCCGATATTGAGAGAATTGTGTCCTCCAATCCGAATAATATTGTCGTTATTGACGAGGCGTATATTGATTTCGGCGGTGAGAGCTGTGTGCCGCTCATTGAAAATTATAAAAATCTGATTGTCGTTATGACATTTTCAAAATCTCGGTCGCTTGCAGGCGCCCGGGTCGGATTTGCGATAGCGGACAGCGAGCTTGCGGCAGACCTTAATAAAATAAAATATTCAACAAATCCGTATAACATAAACAGCATGAGCCAGCAGGCGGCGAGAGCTGCGCTTGATAGCTTAGAGTATTACGATGAAAACTGCAAAAGGATAATCGATAACCGCAGGGCTTTTTGCCGTGAACTTGACAGGCTCGGATTTGATTATCTGCCGTCATGCGCAAATTTTGTGTTTGCAAAAAAAAGCGGAGTCAGCGGACGCGAACTTTATACAAAACTTAAAGAAAACGGAATACTTGTGCGCCGCTTTGACAATCCGCGCATAAGCGATTGGCTTCGCATAACAATAGGAACCAAAGAGCAAATGGAAAAGCTTGCGGCAGCGCTTTCAAATCTTACGGAGGAAATGAAATGAGAACATCTACTGTAAACCGTAAAACGGCTGAAACGGATATTTCGCTTACCGTAAATATTGACGGCAGCGGAAAAAATGAAATCAGATCGGGAAATGAATTTTTCGATCATATGCTTGTCTTGCTTTCGCGCCATGCGCGGTTTGACTTGAATGTCAACTGTATCGGCGATATAGGCGTTGATTTTCATCACAGCGCGGAGGATATCGGTATATGCCTCGGTCAGGCGTTTAAAAATGCTCTCGGTGACAAGCGAGGCATTACTCGCTATGCACACACGGTTCTTCCTATGGATGAGGCGCTGATACTAACCGCTGTCGATATTTCGGGCAGAAGCCACCTTGCCTGTGAGCTATCTTTGCCGTCCTCTCGTGTCGGCAGCTTTGATACCGAGCTTTGCGAGGAATTTTTAAACGCATTTGTGTCGAATGCGGGGATAACTCTGCATGTCCGCCAGATATCAGGTAAAAATACTCACCATATAATAGAGGGTGTGTTTAAGGCTCTTGCACGTTCTTTAAAGGCTGCCTGTGCGGTAGACGCGGCGGCGGCAAACGATATTCCGTCCACAAAGGGGATGCTTTGATGGTAGCCATAATAGATTACGGCGTCGGAAACCTCTTTTCTCTCAAAAGCTCGCTTGAGTTTTTAGGTCAGAGCGCCGTTATAACCCGCGATAAAGCAACGATAGAAAACAGTGACAGAGTAATACTTCCCGGCGTCGGCGCGTTCGGTGACGCGGCAGAAAAGCTGCGGGCCGGCGGAATGTCGGAGCTTGTTATAAATCAGGCGCGCAGCGGTAAGCCGCTGCTGGGAATATGTCTTGGTATGCAGCTGTTGTTTGATAAGTCTTATGAGTATGGCGAGCACCCCGGTTTAGGTCTTGTGCCGGGCGACGTGCGCCCGCTGAGAGATATTACGGCTCCCGGACTCAGTATTCCTCATATCGGCTGGAACAGCTTGTCATTTCCGAAACGCAGTGAGCTTTTCAAATACATAAACGAGGGGGATTTTGTGTACTTTGTCCACTCGTTTTACGGTGCAAACTGTGATGATTATGTCACAGCGTATACTGAATATTCCGTGCCTGTAACGGCGGCGGTAGAGCGGGACGGAGTGTTCGGTACGCAGTTCCATCCTGAAAAAAGCGGAAATACGGGACTTAAAATATTAAAAGCGTTCTGTGAGGTGAGAGCATGATAATACTTCCGGCAATAGATATTATCGGTGGGTGCGCCGTGCGCCTTGAAAAAGGTGATTACAGCAAAAAGACGGTGTATAGCCAAACCCCTTCCGACGTAGCTTGCGGTTTTGCAAAACAAGGCGCGCGATATCTGCACCTCGTAGATCTTGACGGCGCAAAGAGCGGCAAAACGGACAATTTTGATACTGTGAAGAAAATTGTATCCGAAAGCGGGTTGTTTACCGAACTCGGCGGAGGGATTCGCAGTCTTGACACGGTGAAAAAATACTTTGACGCGGGCATTTCGCGCGTTATACTCGGCACTGCCGCTGTTACCGACGAGGATTTTCTTGACCGCTGTCTTGAGCTTTACGGTGAAAAAATTGCCGTAGGCGTAGATATAAAAGACGGTTTTGTCGCGATTCACGGCTGGACCGAGCTTTCGGGATATACCTGCGACTGCTTTTTTGAAAAGATGCAGAATAAAGGCGTTAAGAATATTATATGCACCGACGTCTCGCGAGACGGTATGCTCGGCGGCGCTAATACCGAACTGTACCGCAGGCTGTCACAGAAATACAGCATTGATATTACAGCTTCCGGCGGGGTCAGCTCGCTGTCGGATATAAATGCGCTTTTGGAAATGGATATGTACGGTGCAATTCTCGGAAAAGCGCTCTATACAGGGGCGCTTGAGCTTTCCGACGCACTGCGTCTTTGCGGGGAGGCGACAGCATGATAACAAAACGTATTATTCCGTGTCTTGACGTGAGAAATTCACGTGTTGTCAAGGGTGTGAATTTTGAAGGACTAAGCGACGTCTCTTCGCCGGTGGAGCTTGCAAGGTATTACAGCGAAAACGGAGCGGATGAGCTGGTTTTTTACGATATAACGGCTTCCTTTGAGCAGCGCGCGCTGTTTACCGATATATTGAAGGAGGTTGCCGAAACCATTTTTATCCCGCTGACGGTAGGCGGCGGAATAAATGAGCTTGCCGATTTTGAGCGTGTTCTATCCTGCGGTGCGGATAAGGTGAGCGTAAACAGCGGAGCGATACGCAATCCGTCTCTTGTCTATGATGCGGCAAAACGGTACGGTGACCAGTGCGTTGTTTTGTCGGCAGATATAAAGCGCGTCGGCAAAGCGTTTCACGTCTTTGCCAAAGGCGGGCGCGAGGATACCGGCATGGAGGCGATAGAATGGATACGCCGCTGCGTAAGCTCCGGCGCGGGCGAGGTGGTCGTAAACAGCATTGATACGGACGGCGTAAAGGGCGGTTTTGATTTAGATATGCTTCGCGCCGTATTGGATGCTGTGAGCGTTCCGGTCATTGCGTCGGGCGGCGCCGGCTGCGCCGGGGATTTTGTGACGCTTTTTAAAGCCCTGCCTAAAATAAGCGCGGGGCTTGCCGCTTCGGTTTTTCATTTCGGTGAGGTTAAAATTCCCGAACTTAAAATGCTGCTTGCAGAAAACGGCATACCCGCGAGAATTATATAAAAGGAGATAACCATGATAAATATAGATGAGCTCAAGTTTGACGAGCGCGGACTTATCCCGGCGGTCGTTACCGACGCATACTCAAAAAAAGTCCTGACCTTAGCGTACATGAACCGTGAAAGTTTGGAAATCAGCATAAAGGAGGGCAAAACCTGCTTTTTCTCCCGCTCTCGGCAAAAGCTGTGGAGAAAAGGGGAAACGTCGGGTAATTTTCAGCATATTGTGAGCATCACTGCCGATTGTGACAATGACGCGCTGACCGTTGAGGTTATAAAGGACGGTCCCGCCTGCCATACGGGCGCGGATTCCTGTTTTTTCAACGTGGTTTACAAAAGCGCTGACCTTGATTCTTTTTCGGTAGACGGATTGTATGACCTGCTTGACAACCGCCGTCAAAACCCTCAGGAGGGTTCATATACCTCGTACCTTTTCGACAAGGGTCTTGATAAAATTCTCAAAAAGGTTGGCGAGGAGAGCACCGAGGTTATAATTGCGGGAAAGGCGCAGGACAGGGCGGAAACCGTATACGAAATCGCCGATCTTGCATACCATATGCTGGTGCTTATGGTGCAGGCGGGCATATCGGTTGAGGATGTACGGCGGGAGCTTGCAGGCCGGCATGTTATCAACAAGAAGGTAAAGCAGGAGAAAATGGCAAGTGATAAAATGTGATTTTCATACGCACACTGTTTTCTGCGACGGAAAAAATACTGTCGGCGAAATGGCGGACGCGGCGTATGAAAAGGGTATGTTGGCGCTCGGCTTTTCCGGACACGCCTATACGCCGTTTGACAGCAGCTACTGCATGTCAAAAAAGGATACCGAAAAATATCTTGAGCAAATAGCTGAGGTTCGGGCAAAGTATTCTGATAAAATGGATATTTTTGCGGGATTGGAGGCCGACCTTTTCAGCGAGTACGACCGTTCTCGCTTCGATTATGTAATCGGTTCCGTACATTATATAAATATAGATGAAAATTACATTGCCGTCGATAATATGCCTCAGATACTGAAAAATGCGGCGCAGCAGTTTTTTGGCGGTGATATGCTGTCTCTGTGCGAAAGGTATTATGAACTGATATCGCAGCTTAAAAATGTCGATATTATCGGGCATTTTGACCTTATAACTAAGTTCTGTGAGCGGGAGGGGCTTTTTGATATGTCCTCACGCCGTTACCGTATGTCGGCTCTAACGGCTCTTGATACGCTGCTTGATAAAGACGTTGTGTTTGAAGTAAATACAGGCGCAATATCACGCGGGTACAGAAAGACACCCTATCCTGCCCCGTTTATACTGAAGCGCATTTCCGAGCGCGGCGGTCGGGTGATTCTGTCGGGAGACGCGCACGATGTACACGGACTTTGTGCCCATTTTGAGAGCGCTGCGGCTCTTTTAAAATCGCTCGGTGTTAAAAATATCGTAACCCTTACAAAAAACGGGTTTAAAGAAAGCAGTCCGGACTGAAAATCCGAACTGCTTTTATTTTATTATTTATCCGCGCCGCAGCATTTTTTGTATTTCTTGCCGCTGCCGCAGGGGCATGGGTCGTTTCTTCCTATTTTGGTTTTATTCACTACCGTTTTGCTTGTGACGTTTTCTCCGCCGTGCGACTCGTGCGCGTCCTTTGCTACCTGCTCGCGCTCAAGCTTTTCCTCTTTTTTGATTACGAGTGAGAGCAGACCGATAACCGTGTCTGTTTTTATGTTATTTACCATTTCTTCAAAAATGTCATAGCTCTGGAATTTGAATTCTACAACAGGGTCGCGCTGACCATAGGCGGCAAGCCCTATACCGCGTTTTAACTCGTCCATATCGTCGATATGGTCCATCCAGCGGCGGTCAACGGAACGCAGCATGATAACTCTCTGCGCTTCTTCAAAGTCTTTTCCAAGAACCGACTTTTGCCTGTCATAGCGCTTTCGCATTACTTTCTCTGTGAGTTCGGCGGCGTCATCTGCGCTTTCTATTGCATCGGTGTTCGCCTCACTCTCACTTTCGCAAAACGGCAAAAGCCGCTCGCGCAGTCCTGCAAGGTTCCACGCGTTTTTGTCCTCGCCGGATACGAACTCTGCGGCGATTATCTGTGCGCTGTCTGTTATCATTTTGTCGATTGTAGAGGTAAGATCCTCACCGTCCAGCACCATTTTGCGCTGATTATATATGACCTCGCGTTGCTTGTTCATTACGTCATCATATTCAAGCACGCTCTTTCTGCGCTGAAAGTTTATGCCCTCGACCTTTTCCTGCGCTTTTTCGATTGTGGAAGAAAGCATTTTATTTTCTATCGGCATGTCATCGGGCACCTTCAGCGTGTTCATGACATTCATAACTCTCTCCCCTCCGAACAGACGCATTAAATCGTCGTCCAGAGACAGGAAAAACCTTGTTGAGCCCGGGTCGCCCTGACGCGCGGCGCGTCCTCGCAACTGATTGTCGATACGCCTGCTCTCATGCCGCTCGGTACCGATTATAAAGAGACCTCCCGCGTCTTTTACGCGCTGTGCCTCGTCCTTGATTTCTGATTTGTACTTATCGTAAAGCTCGCTGTATGTTTTTCTTGCTTCGATTATTTCCTCATCGTCTGTCTCGGCAAAACCGGTAGCCTCGTTTATAAGCTCATCGGTATATCCCTTTTTTGCCATCTGGTCCTTTGCCATGTATTCTGCGTTACCGCCCAGCATAATGTCGGTGCCGCGTCCCGCCATGTTGGTTGCTATTGTTACGGCGCCCTCCTTGCCGGCCTGAGCGATAATGGACGCCTCTTTTTCATGGTGCTTGGCGTTCAGCACCTGATGCTTAATGCCGCGCTTTGACAAAAGCCTGGAGAGCAGCTCGCTCTTTTCTATCGAGACGGTACCTACCAGCACCGGCTGTCCTTTTTCATGGCACTCGCATATCTGGTCGATAACCGCGTTGAACTTGGCTTGCTCTGTTTTGAAAACACTGTCCTGATAATCATGGCGAATGTTCGGTTTGTTTGTGGGTATTTCGACGACATCCAGTGAATATATGTGCCTGAACTCATCTTCCTCCGTCATAGCGGTACCGGTCATTCCGGAAAGCTTTGCATACATGCGGAAGTAGTTTTGCAGCGTGATGGATGCGTAGGTTTTTGATTCCTTTTCCACTTTTACGTGTTCTTTGGCCTCTATCGCCTGATGCAGTCCCTGATTATACCGTCTGCCGTACATTAGCCGCCCCGTAAATTCATCGACAATTATGATTTGTCCGTCTTTTACGATATAGTCTATATCCTTTTTCATAATACCGTGCGCACGGATTGCCTGCTGAATGTGGTGGTTAAGCTCCATGTTTTCCGGCGACGAAAGGTTTTCCACGTTGAAATACTGCTCTGCCTTGGCAATGCCGTTTGCCGTAAGCGTAACATTTTTGTTCTTTTCGTCGATAATATAATCGGCGCGTTTGAGGTCGGCGTGCTGCTGCGGCGTTATAAACCTGCCCATCTCAATCTCGTCGTAATCCATCGTGATGAATTTATCGTAGTCCGCCTTGTCATCCGTCCGGGTGAATTTCACGGGAGTAAGCGTGTTTACAAACCTGTCGGCGATTTCATACATCTGAGTAGATTTTGAGCCGGCTCCAGATATGATAAGCGGAGTTCGTGCCTCGTCTATGAGTATGGAGTCCACCTCGTCCACGATTGCAAAATTGTGTCCGCGTTGAGACATATTTTCCTTGTATATTGCCATGTTGTCGCGCAGATAGTCAAAGCCGAATTCATTGTTTGTGCCGTAAGTAATGTCGGCAGCATAAGCTGCGCGCTTTTCATCGGGCGTCATTCCGTGAACGACAAGTCCTACGGTAAGTCCTAAATAACGGTATATTTTACCCATCCATTCGCTGTCGCGCTTTGCAAGGTAATCGTTTACCGTTACAATATGCACGCCTTTTCCTGTCAGTGCATTGAGATATGCGGGGAGCGTAGCAACCATGGTTTTGCCCTCTCCCGTTTTCATCTCGGCAATTCTGCCCTGATGCAGGACGATTCCGCCGACTATCTGTACCGGATAATGCTTCATGCCGAGCACCCGCCACGCCGCTTCACGCACAGTGGCAAATGCCTCCGGAAGTACCGCGTCTGCATCGCTTGAAAGAACGAGCTTGTCGCGAAGTTTATCCGTCATTGAACGAAGCTCATCCTCGCTCATCTTTGAAAATTTATCCTCAAGGGCAAGCGTCGCGTCCACAAGCGGCTGAATTTTTTTCAGCTCACGGGAGGAGCTGCTGCCGAACATTTTATCAAATAAACCCATCTGTTGTCTCCTTTTAAGGCTTTCAAAGCCGCACTTTGTTTAAAACATATTTTATCATATATCTTTGTAAATATCTACCGTAATTTTGTTAAAAAACTTAATATAATAAAAATATTGAAATTTCCGTAATTGTATGGTATAGTAACTATTTGGTAAATAATAATATTTCAGATAAGGAGAACTGCAATGAACTACAACAAAAAAACAATCGAAGACATTGAAGTATCCGGCAAAAGAGTTCTTACACGCTGTGATTTCAACGTGCCTATGAAAGACGGCAAAATCACCAGCGAAAAGAGAATTGTTGCCGCGCTGCCCACTATTAAGTATCTTATGGGCAAGGGTGCAAAAGTTATCCTTTGTTCACATATGGGCAAGCCCAAGGGTGAGCCGGAGGATGCCGAGAAATTTACGCTGGCTCCCGTTGCAAAGCGTCTGTCCGAGCTTTTGGGAACGGATGTTAAGTTTGCAAAGGATATAATCGGCGATGATGCAAAGACAAAGGCTGCCGCTTTAAAAGACGGTGAGGTTCTGCTGCTTGAAAATACACGTTTTGATAAGCGTGAAAAGAAAAACGATCCCGAGTTTGCCAAGGAGCTTGCTTCTATGGCCGACGTATTTGTTAACGATGCGTTCGGTGCGGCTCACCGCGCCCACGCTTCCACCGCCGGCGTTGCCGACTATCTGCCTGCAGTCTGCGGTTATCTGATTCAGCAGGAAATCGGCGTTATGGGCAAGGCGCTTGCAGATCCCGCCCGTCCGTTTGTCGCAATCTTAGGCGGCGCTAAGGTTTCCGATAAAATCGGCGTTATCACAAACCTTATCGACAAGGTGGACACGCTTATTATCGGCGGCGGTATGGCTTATACCTTTTTCAAGGCGGACGGTAATAATATAGGCACTTCAATCTGTGAAGAGGATAAGCTTGATCTTGCAAGGGAAATGATGGAAAAAGCGCGTGAAAAGGGCGTAAACTTTATGATTCCCGTTGATAACGAGATAGGCAGAGCTTACAGCGAGGACACAACTCATATGACGATTTACTCGGATTCCATTCCGGACGGCTGGATGGGTCTTGATATCGGTCCCGTTACCCGCGAGCTGTTTGCAAAATCCATCGAGGGCGCCGGAACCGTTGTATGGAACGGACCGATGGGCGTTTCCGAGTGGAAAAACTTTGCGGCGGGAACAGAGGCGGTTGCAGCTGCCGTTGCGGAAAGCGGTGCCGTATCGATAATCGGCGGCGGTGACTCTGCGGCTGCCGTTGAAAAGCTCGGCTTTGCGGATAAAATGACTCACATTTCCACCGGCGGCGGCGCGTCTCTTGAATTTCTTGAGGGTAAGGAACTGCCCGGCATCGCATGCCTTATGGATAAATAATTGAGTTTTGAAAGGAATCGTAAAATGAGAAAGTATGTAATTGCGGGCAACTGGAAGATGAATAATACCCCCGCCCAGACAAAAGAGCTTATAAATGAGATGAAGCCGCTTGTAGCGGATGCTTCCTGCGAGGTTGTTCTCTGTGTGCCGTTTGTTGATATTTCTGCGGCTGTTGAGGCGGCAAAGGGTTCTAATATCAAAATAGGCGCCGAGAATATCCACTGGGCACAGAGCGGCGCATTTACTGGAGAAATCAGCGGCGACATGCTGAAAGCTGCGGGCGCTGAGTACGTTATCATCGGTCACAGCGAGAGAAGACAGTATTTCGGAGAAACGGACGATACGGTAAATGCAAGACTCAAGGCTGCAATCGCATCGGGTCTTACCCCCATTGTCTGCGTCGGCGAGACGCTGGAGCAGCGCGAGAAGAACATCACCGTAGAGACGGTCGCCATGCAGACTAAGGTTGCTTTCCGTGACATCAGCGCGGCTGACGCAAAGAATACCGTTATTGCATACGAGCCTGTTTGGGCAATCGGCACCGGCAAGACGGCGACCGACGAGCAGGCGAATGAGGTAAACGGCGCTATCAGAAACGTAATTGACGAAGTTTACGGTAAGGATGTTGCAGACAGCATCGTTATTCAGTACGGCGGTTCCATGAACGCAAAAAATGCGGCCGGACTTCTTTCCAAGGAGCATATTGACGGCGGTCTTATCGGTGGTGCGTCTCTTAAGGCGCAGGACTTTGCGGTTATAGTAAACGCCGCAAAATAATAGTTTGCAATTTTCCGTTTGACAGGCGGAAAAAATATAAAAAAGGAATTTTTTTATGAAGAAACCATTGGTTTTATGTATTCTTGACGGCTTTGGGAGAAATGACAGCGAGTACGGTAACGCTATTAAGGCTGCTGCTACTCCTAATCTTACAAAGCTGTTTGCGGAAAACCCGACTACTTATATCGGCGCTTCCGGTATGGATGTCGGGCTTCCCGACGGTCAGATGGGCAACAGTGAGGTAGGGCATACCAATATCGGCGCGGGTCGTGTTGTTTATCAGGAGCTGACCCGTATTACAAAGAGCATTTCGGACGGCGATTTTTTTGAAAATGAGGCGCTTGTCGGTGCTGTCGGTAATGCAAAGGAGAACGGCTCCGCGCTGCATATCATGGGACTTTTGTCAAACGGCGGCGTTCACAGCCACAATTCTCACCTCTATGCGATTTTGGAGCTTGCCAAGCGCGCGGGACTTGAAAAGGTTTATATTCATGCGTTTTTAGACGGGCGCGATGTAGCGCCGACCTCAGGCGCGGACTTTGTTGAGGAGCTTGAGAGTAAGTGCAGTGAAATCGGTGTCGGTAAGGTTGCTACCGTAATGGGCAGATACTACGCTATGGACCGTGACAATCGCTGGGAACGGGTTGAAAAAGCATATGCTGCCATGGTTTATGGTGAGGGCAATAAAAATGCCGACCCCGTAGCCGCTGTACGCGAGTCGTATGAGCAGATTGACAGCGAGGGTAAAAATATTACGGATGAGTTTGTAGTTCCGACAGTATGCCTTGAAAACGCGACGATAAACGAAAAGGACAGCGTGATATTTTTCAACTTTCGTCCCGACCGTGCAAGAGAGATAACAAGAACGCTTGTCGATCCTGAATTTTCGGGTTTTGAGCGTAAAAGAGGATTTATCAATCTTTACTATGTATGCATGACGCAGTACGATGCGTCAATGCCCAATGTTCATATTGCGTTTAAGCCTCAGTCACTTGAAAATACTCTCGGCGAGTACCTGTCGAAAGAGGGTATGACCCAGCTGCGTATTGCCGAGACAGAGAAATACGCGCATGTTACGTTCTTTTTCAACGGCGGCGTTGAGACGGTGTATGAGGGTGAAGAACGCGTGCTTGTTAACTCACCCAAGGTTGCGACATATGACCTAAAGCCTGAAATGAGTGCATTTGAGGTCGCGGCAAAGGCGTGCGAGAATATCGAAAGCGGTAAGTTTGACGTTGTGATACTCAATTTTGCAAACTGTGATATGGTAGGGCATACCGGTATTTTTGATGCGGCTAAGGCCGCTGTTCAGGCGGTTGACACATGCGTCGGTAAAGTTATGGCGTCTGTTGTAAAGATGGACGGCAGCGCTATTATCACGGCGGATCACGGAAACGCGGATAAGATGTATGAAACGGACGGCTCACCGTTCACGGCTCACACCACAAACCCGGTTCCGTTCACGGTTGTGAATTATCCCTGTACGCTGCGTGACGGCGGCAGATTGTGCGATATCGCGCCGACAATGCTTAAAATGCTGGGACTCAAGCAGCCGGCTGAAATGACAGGCGAATCTATAATTAAATAAATATCTGACGCAAAAGACGCCACGGAGTTTTCCGTGGCGTCTTTTTATACAATATAGAGAAAAGTCGTTTGTGCATTTTGACGAATTATAAAAATATATTGACTTAATTATTGGCTGATTATATACTATTGATATAAATGTACATTACTGGGAAGAGATTACAATTGTTTTATAAAGTTTATTTATACAAATGCATACAAAAGAATAAAAGGGGATGTTTATTTCGTTCCCTACTCCGGTTTCAGCGAATTGTCAAGACAGCACTTTTCATATGCCGCGTCACGTTGGAATAGTAAATTGCCATGGGATCCGGTCATATATTCTTTATCATCTACTCATAACTTAACCAATTTTACCGGTGGCAGGCATGATATCTGGTCAGCCTTTATACATGAGATAGGACACGTATTGGGATTGGGTCATCAGGATGACGTACCGTCCGTAATGGCTTCAAATTTACCGAAGGATACCGAGAGGAGAGAATTGTATACATACGATATAAATCTTGTCAGAAAAATTTATTCGTAGCCAAATCAACGTGGAGGTTTTACAATGAATAAAAAATTATATGCAGTAATGATTTCTGTATTTTCGGTTATTCTTATATTGTTTTTGGCACTGATATTGAGTAAAAGTCTTATCAAAGATAAAAACAACATGCTCGAAGGCCACACCTCGGGACTGATAGCCAAGCTCTCCATGGATGAAATTCTTGAAAGTTCGTCCGTAATCGCGCGTGCTGTATACAGCGGCGACAGCAAGCCCATTCGGATTCAGTCCGCGGTTTCCGGAAGCGAGCTGAATTTCACAGATCATTATTTTACTCAGATCGAGGTTCTGCGCGGCGAGATCACCGATACAAAGCGTCTTGCCGTCCGCCTGGAAGGCGGTCTTATTGCGGGACGCAATGAAATATGCGATGATAATCCGAAGTTTGAAAAAGACAAGGAATATATCCTCTGTCTTTATAATCCCGGAGGATATTATGAATACAACACCGAGGACGAACATTACTACGTCACCGGCGTAAATCAGGGCGTGTTTCCTCTGACGGGCGCACAAGGCTCATTTGCAGAAAAAAGCTCCGCCGCTATTGTCTTGGATGAAACCTACAAAAGGCTTGACGGAGCTGTCACAGCAAAGGATGTGAGCTTTACCGCCGAGAGCTTAAAAAGCTATTTGCTTCAATATAATAAAGAAGTGGCGGTAAATAAAAACCACGTAAGGGAAACGGAGCTTGAGAACGCAAAGGCGAATCTGGAAAGCGGTTTTATCACAGAATCCGAGTATAATGATATTGTAAATAAAACTGCTTTATACGGAAAAATAGTTACCCCATAAAAATATCAGGGTGCAGACGAAAGTCTGCACCCTTTTTTACAGAGATATGATTTTAAGCACCGCCGCCGCGATACTGACTGCAAAAAACAGCCAAATAAACACTGCTTTAAGAGGGTCGCCGTATACAAGCGCACGCCTGTTGGTTTTAAGGCGTTTTTTATCACCTAAATCGTCAATTACATTTTCCGTAAGGCGCAGTGTCAGGTATAAAA
The DNA here is from genome assembly GCA_902492505.1 of uncultured Eubacteriales bacterium. GTDB lineage: Bacteria > Bacillota > Clostridia > Oscillospirales > QAKW01 > RGIG9041. The sequence continues at coordinate 2,232 of CABULU010000031.1, read as the reverse complement.
CCGCAAATAATACAATTACCAAAATTATGACAAAAATCACGTCTCCCAAAAGATAGCTTACAAAATCGCGGTTAAGACTTATATACATCGCAAGTCCGTTGTTAATGCAGTGGCAGATGACAGCGGGATATACGCTTTTAAAAAGATGCGTCAGTACGGCGTAGAACACACCCGCAATAAACAGAGACGGTATTGTAAGAAGCGATCCGTGAAATAGAGAAAATATGAGCGATGTCATTATTACTGATACCGACACGCCGTACTTTTCATATTCCGACAGTGCCAGACCGCGAATCAGCAGTTCCTCGCATATTGCCGGCATGAATACCATTGTAAGGGCGGTTATAAACGGATTTTCGCTGACAAATCCGACGGTGGATGCAGCGGCTCGTATGTCCCACAGTCCGTCGGCCATTGCCGCTATTCCCGTATTTATCAATGCACATATAACCGATGTTGACAGCCCGAACAGAAGAATAAAAGGCAGGTACTTTATCTTGACGAATTTAAGCTTCAGTATCTGTGCCCGCTTGTATCGGTTTGCGCGAATGTAAATGTCTGTCGGAAGTAAAAAAATCACAACATATATTATTATTTTATGCAGGTTTGTGATGTTTTTCAAAAGATAGGGGGACAGAAAATCAAGAAGCAGAAGCAGCGTCAGAACCGAAAACAAAAGCGCGGCTATTTTATTTGATACAAATCGTTTCTTTCGTTCAGCCATGATAAACTATTCCGTTTTCGACTTCGACTTTTTGACTGCTGCCCAACAGATGCTCAACCAGTGTCAGGGCAAAATCAACTGCATATCCCGCGCTTTTTGCGGTTATTATGTTCCCGTCGACGCATACCCCGGCGTCGGGTGTTTCTTTACAGAAAAGTTTGTTTTCCATTCCGGGATAGCATACGGCGCGGCGGTCTTTCAAAAATCCTTTTTCACCCAGTACCGCCGCGGGCGCACCGCAAATGGCAGCGACTGCTTTTTTGCTTGAGAGCATTTTTTCTATTGTCTTCTCAAGACTGCTGCACTTTGCAAGATTTTCATAGCCGGGACAGCCGCCGGGAAGTACAATCATATCCGCGTCATCTTGAGCGGATTCTATTGTACAGTCGGCGATAATGCGAATGCCGTGCGCACCTGTAACCGTTGTATGTTCACTTATAGATATAAGCGTGACCTGTGCACCCGCGCGGCGCAGGATATCGGCGGGAGCCAGCGCTTCTATCTCTTCAAATCCTTCGGCAAGATAAATATATACTTTTTTCATGACTCTTTACTCCTTTACTACCGCTTTGAATTTCAGTCCTTTATCTGTCGGATAGTAGCTTTGTTTTGCACGTCTCAAACCTTCGTCACCCGCGTCATCCTCGCGGTTTATATACTCAAAATCAGTACAAAATTTCCGTGCAAATTCACGGTTTATCATCTGATAAGCGCCGCGCACATCCGCGTCAGCTTTTTCCACGTGAACACAGAAGGTGTCGCCGTTTATCGGCTCGCCGTAGCTGTAAGCGACAAGCGTATCGTCTTTGTATAGCATAATCCCGCAAAAACCGAGCTTGTCGAAATTTTTAATTCCGAGTTCCGCGGCGCACATCTCGTTTCTCAGAGAACCGGACATATGCCCGCAGAGATCCCTGCACCATTGTCTGTTGAACGTAAAAAGCTGCTCTTTATTGTCCTGCGTGATTTTTTCGATTCTCCATTCACCGTCAGATAAAAAGGCGTTTATGTGATTTCTTTTTGCCGAGAGCTTTTTGCCGCTTAGTGATCGCAGCTTTTCCGATTCGTAAATATAATCAAAATACCGCGTGTCTTCTGAAAATTCAAATACTCCGTTGAATTTTTGCTCTAAGAGTGACTTGTCCTGTGCGGAAATTGACATAATAGTAAGCCTTTTGTAATTACCTATAAGCTTGTTTACGGCAGCCGCTGTTTTCTCCGTATCATTTGCTACCGGCATGTAAAACCGCTCTGTTTTGGGATAGCCGAAAATCAGTGTCCCGTCGGAAATACAAAGCTCCAAACCAGCCGATACGCCCCAGCAGTACATGTTGCCAAAGGTATATTCGCAAAATCGTCTGTCCGAATTCTTTAAAATATTATCAGCTGCCATTTTGTCATCAAGTGTTATTTTGTGTAAGTCTGTCTCCATAAAAATCCTTTATTTTGTTGTATATAAGCTCTAAAACCGCGTCAGGCGGCAGCATCTGTCCGTTTTTGCACGGTTT
>CABULU010000030.1 GCA_902492505.1 uncultured Eubacteriales bacterium | reverse complement strand
AAAAAACGGAGAAAGCTTGTTTAACATATTGGCGTCGGCAAGTACCAGCCTGTCTATTGCGTAGAAATTGCATATAATTCCGATCGTGCCGAACAGTGAGCGTCCCAGCAGGTAAAGCCCGTTGCCTTTTTGCGGCAAAAAACCTGATTTCTTTTTAAAAAGCGCGCCTGCCATAAAAATAAGTGCGATTAAGTTTCTGAAAAATGCCTTTTGAAAAGACGGCAGGTCTCCCGCAAGCCGTACGAAAACCGACATCAGCGAAAAGCCGAACGCTGCTGCGATAATGCAGATTATTCCCTTTGTTTTTCTGTTTATTTTCATGCTGAATATTATATCTCTTAAATTTTATCAAGTCAATATTGACAAACGACTTATTTGGTATTATTATATATATGTCTCATATGATACAATTTTGAGGTTGAGAATGGAAGAACAAAAGTATCTTGTAAAAATTAAAAAGGTTCGATTGTTTGCGGATATAAAAAGCGATATTTTGCTTTATGCGCTTAAAAACGCGCGGACTGCAAGATACAGTTCTGGTCAGGAAATTGAGATTTGCAAAAGTCTTGCGGTTTTGCTTAGCGGCAGCGCAAATGCATATTCGAGTGACAGTCGTCGTCGGCTGCTTTTGCGCAGAATCGGCAGCTGTGAGGTATGCGGTGTCGCGGGGCTTTTTGCAACGGAAAGACAGATAAGCCGCGTTTTTTCCAAAGGTGAGTCGCAGGTTCTGTTTTTTGATGAAGAAACAGTGCGGTATATGCTTGAAAACGACAGTTCGTTTATGTACGGTTATATTTCGTTTTTAAGCGGAAGGATAGGTTATCTCAATAAAAAAATAACCTATCTTACTGCCGGCAGTGCGGAACGAAAGCTTGCGCTGTTTCTTGATTCGTTCGGAGAGGACAGACTGCGCCTGCCCGTTAATCTTACATCTGTTTCCGATATGCTCGGTATCGGCCGGGCATCTCTTTACCGTGCGCTCGATAAGATGGTGTCTGACGGATGTATTTTACGGGACGGTAATGATATAACAATACTCAACCGTCAAAATATAATTGAAAGATATTAGGAGGAAATTGAAATGAAAAAGAGACTGTTTTTGATTATAACCGTATTGGTTATGGCACTTTCGCTTGTATCATGTGCTGAAAAAGCGCCGGCGTATGATGCTGAAAAGGAAATCTCTGTTATGGTGCTGAACGGCACAACGGGTTTTGGGGCTGCAAAGCTCATTGACGACAGTAAGAACGGTACCGCCGCACTTAACTATAAGTTTTCTGTAGAGAGTGACGCATCTGCCGTCAATGCCGCACTTATAAACGGAAGCGTCGATATCGCCGCACTGCCTACAAACGCTGCGGCTGTGGTTTATAATAAAACGCAGGGCGGAGTTAAGGTCGCGGCTGTAAATACTCTCGGTGTTTTGTATGTTGTTGAAAACGGTGATACAGTAAAGAGCTTTTCAGATCTCAAGGGCAAAACTCTTTATGTCCCCGGTCAGGGCTCCAATCCTGAGTATATCACAGCTTATCTCTGTGAGAAAAACGGTTTGAAGGTGGGAGAGGATATAACTCTTGATTTCACCTATAATGCCCCTGCAGACCAGCGTACAGCGGTTGCAAGCGGTAAGGTTGAGCTTGCGGTTCTTCCCGAACCGATGGTTACAATAGCAAAATCGGCAAATGATAAACTGAACACGGCGCTTGACCTGACTGCCGAATGGGATAAGGTTGCTCAAAAGGATTCGCTCATGCAGGGCTGTATTGTGGTTTCCAAGAAATTTGCCGAGGAAAATCCGAATGAACTCAATAAATTTTTGGAGGAGTACAGTGCGTCTGTCACATTTGTAAACGAAAATCCCAAGGAGGCATCCGAAATGATTGCCGAGCACGGAATTTTTGAGAAAGCTGCAGTTGCCCAAAAGGCGATACCTGGCTGTAATCTGTGCTATATTTCAGGGGACAGCATGAAAAAATCGCTGAGTACTTTCTTTAATATAATGTTTGATGCCGACTCAAAATCTGTCGGCGGTGCTGTGCCTTCTGATGATATTTACTATTTAGGATAGTTGAAAAAAAAACTTATTGTAAATTTAATATCTGCACTGTTTTGGCTGGCGGTCTGGCAGGCAGCTTCGATTGCGGTTGCCAGTCCGCTTTTGCTGCCCGGTCCGGTGAGCGTTGCAAAACGGCTTGTCGATTTGAGCGGAACATCACAGTTTTGGCAGACGGCAGGGATATCGCTTTTGCGTATATTGCTCGGTATTTTTGCCGCATTGGTTTTGGGTGTACTTACTGCGGTTGTTTGCTGCCGCTTCAGTCTTGCGCGCGCCGTTATAGCGCCGGCGATAAATATTGTCAAGGCTACTCCGGTTGCGTCGTTTATAATGCTTGCGCTTTTGTGGCTTGACCGCAATATTCTGCCGATTTTTATAACGGTTCTTATTGCTCTGCCCGTTGTACACTCCAATGTCAGCGGGGGAATATTTGCGATTGACCGCGGTCTTTTGCAGGTTTGCCGCAGCTTTGGCTTTGGTTTTTGGAAAAAGATACGGATTTTATACATACCGTCTGTTTTTCCGTATTTTTTGTCTGCCTGCCGCTCGTCGCTGGGGCTTGCATGGAAAGCGGGCGTTGCTGCAGAGGTTCTGGCTGTGCCGGCCGTTTCCATCGGCAAAATGATTTACGGCAGCAAAATGTATCTTGAAACTACCGATCTGTTTGCATGGAGCGCAGTTGTAATAGTCTTAAGCGTAATTATAGAAAATGTAATCTGTGCCGCTCTTTCACGGGCAGGCAGGCGTTATGAAAGGCAGGGCGTGTAAACAATGTTGTGCTTTGAGAACGTAACGGTAAAATACGGAGATAAAACAGTATTGGACGGTTTCAGTGCGGAGCTTTCCGAAAGCCGCATAATTGTCGTAAAGGGACCGTCGGGATGCGGCAAAACAACTCTTTTGTCGGTTGCCGCCGGAATTGTAAAGCCGTGCAAGGGTCGCTTTGTCTGTGATAAAAAAATTTCGGTTATGTTTCAGGAACCGCGGCTTTTTCCGTGGCTTACCGCACGGGAGAACATAACGGCGGTATTGCATGACTGTGACAAAAATTCCGGCTATGCCGAAAGGATTCTTGAAAGCGTCGGAATAAGCGAATTTGATAAGTATCCGGGTCAGCTGTCGGGAGGTATGAAACAGCGCGTGTCTTTTGCGCGTGCTCTTGCCTATGATGGAGAGCTTCTGCTGCTGGACGAGCCTTTTTCCGCACTGGATGCCGAAAACCGCAGGTGTATGCTTGAGCTTTTGGCGGCGGACGGACGTCAGGTTATGTTTGTCACACATGATGACGGGGATATATATATAGCCGATAAAATAATTGAATTAAAATAACAGGAGTAACTGTTTTTCGGTTACTCCTGTTGTTTTATATTATTTCATAAGCTTGTCCAGTTTATATCTTTGCAAAAGCTTTATAAACGGTATTCCCAAAACAAAGCAGACAATAAACTGCGACAGAGCTATGCTTCCTATATAGCTTAAAAGCAATATAGGCGTAAATCCGTCGCTGATTACGGCAAGCATTGTGCCTATAATAAGAGCGTTTACTATAACAGGCGGCAGAGCCGCTGTATATACGTTTTTGCATTTATATGTAAGAAATGCCGCTAAAAGTGTTGCAAGACTGCCTACTACCATATCAAGCGGTGTTGAAAACAACATATTTGATACAAAGCAGCCTATAAAATTTCCTAAAATTGCATATGGCGACAGAAACGGTAAAACAGTGAATACCTCTGCAATGCGAAACTGTACGGGACCGAAGCCTACCGAAGCAAACGGCAGTGTAAGCACAACGTATGCCGCTGCAATTACAGCGCTTGTCGTTATTCCTTTTACTGATATTGTCATATTATAATACCCTGTATAAAAATGGACGTTATTTATCGCTGTCCAGCTTTAGAACAGCCATGAATGCCTCCTGCGGCACCTCCACGCTGCCGAGGCTTCTCATGCGTTTTTTGCCTTCCTTTTGTTTTTCAAGCAGTTTTTTCTTCCTTGTGATATCACCGCCGTAGCATTTTGCAAGTACGTCTTTGCGCAAAGCTTTCACGGTTTCGCGCGCAATAATTTTGCCGCCTACCGCTGCCTGTATCGGTATCTCGAAAAGCTGGCGCGGGATATGTTCTTTCAGCTTTTGGGCCATTTTTCTTGCCCGCGGGTAAGCCTTGTCGGTATGAACTATGAATGAAAGCGCGTCTACGATTTCACCGCTCAGAAGGATATCCAGCTTTACAAGCTTGGACGGTTTATAATCTGACAGCTCATAATCGAGAGAGGCGTAACCGCGCGTGCGCGATTTGAGTGTATCGAAAAAGTCATATATAATTTCGCCCAGCGGAAGCTCATAATGAATGTTTACACGCCCTGTGTCTATATATGTCATATTTTTAAATATGCCGCGGCGCTCCTGGCAAAGCTCCATTATGTTTCCCACGAACTCTTCGGGTGCGATTATATCCGCATTTACGTACGGCTCCGACGTTTCGGCAATCAGCGCAGGGTCGGGATAATTTGTCGGGTTTGAAATATATTCACATTTTCCGTCTGTGTATTTAATATGGTATGAAACGGACGGTGCCGTCGTGATAATATCCAGCATAAATTCGCGCTCGATGCGCTCCTGAATAATCTCCATGTGCAAAAGACCCAAAAATCCGCAGCGAAATCCGAATCCGAGCGCTGCCGATGTTTCCGGCTCGAACATGAACGACGCGTCGTTCAGCTTGAGTTTTGCAAGTGCATCTTTCAAGTCATCGTACTTTGCGCCGTCGGCGGGATATATACCGGAAAATACCATCGGCGTACATTCCTTATATCCTGCCAGCGGAGCGGAACAGGGCTTGTCGGCGTGGGTAACGGTATCTCCTACACGTGTGTTTTCAACATTTTTGATAGAGGCAGTAAAGTATCCGACATCACCGGCACGCAATACTCCCGTCTGTTCCAGACCGAGCGGTCGCATAAATCCGCATTCAACCACCTCAAACTCGGCGCCCGTTGCCATCATTTTAATCCTGTCGCCTGTTTTAAGTGTGCCGTCCATCATTCGGATATATACGATAACCCCTTTGTAGCTGTCGTAAAAGCTGTCAAAAATGAGTGCGGACAGCGCGGCGTTTTCGTCTCCTGCCGGCGCGGGGATATTATTAACAACCGCTTCCAAAACGGATTGCATGTTGATATTCATTTTGGCGGATACCTGCGGTGCATCCTCTGCGGGTATGCCGATTATATCTTCGATTTCGTGTATACATCTTGCGGGATCGGCAGCCGGCAAGTCGATTTTATTGATAACCGGCACAAGCTCCAAATTGTTGTCAATGGCAATGTATGTATTGGCAAGAGTCTGTGCCTCTATACCCTGCGAGGCATCGACAACGAGCACGGCACCCTCACAGGCGGCAAGCGCGCGGGAAACCTCATAGTTGAAATCCACATGTCCGGGCGTATCTATTAAGTTTATCATATACATTTTGCCGTTTAGCGCTTTGTAGTTAAGATGCACGGCGCGTGCTTTTATCGTTATTCCCCGTTCGCGCTCCAACTCCATGTTGTCAAGGAGTTGATTTTCCATTTCTCGGGTTGTTACTGCATTGCAAAGCTCCAGCAGTCTGTCGGCTATTGTGCTTTTTCCGTGGTCTATATGTGCAATTATAGAGAAATTACGTATGTTTTCTTGGCTCATTTTTACCTCAGTCTGATTTTTTCGTTTAGTATGGTTATTACGGTTTGTCCGTTTTCGCTTTGAATATCAAAGAAAACATTCGAGTCCAAAAAACCGGCTATATTTTTAGTGTTGATATCTACCTTATATAGTGCGTATACCGTAAAAGCGCACAGCGCCACTGCGGCGGCAAACATTAAAAAACGTTTCATACTGCAACCTCATTCTAAATGATACGGCGCTGCACCGCAGCGCCGTATCATTAGTTTGCAGTAAAAAACGGCAATTATTCCCGCGTTTATTTTTACATTTGTTCAACTGCGCGGCGAATCTGTTTGGGAAAATTGGTTATAAGACCTGTCACACCTGATTTTACAAGCCTCTGTGCATCTTCGTCATGATTTACGGTCCAGACATTTATTTCAAGCCCTGCTTCACGGGCGGCTTTAAAATCACCGCGAAGAAAACCGGATTTGAATTCAGGATGTATTGCAAAAGCGCCGAAGGTTTTCGCATAGTCATGTACCTTATAAAGCGCAGAGCTGTACAGCGGCGCAACCTTGGCGTCGGGATTGGCTTTGCGTACATTTGCAAGTATTGTGTGGTCAAAGCAGGAATAAAATATTTTATCCTCTACATCGTACTGCTTTACCATCTCAACGATGTCGTATTCCAGTCCGTCGTCCGTTTTCTGATTGCCCTTAATTTCAATGTTGACCTCTATTCCCGTTTCCTTTACAAGCTTTAGCAGATCCGACAGCCTTGCAATATGCTGAACAGGCAGGTTCGGAAAATTTTTCGAACTGATGTCAATGTCCTTTATTTCGTCGTAAGTTTTTTGCGTTACGTCAAAGTCTGCGTAATCGTCCCCCGCAACGCGCTTCAAAGTTGAATCGTGCATTATTATAAGTACGCCGTCCTTTGTTTTTCTGACGTCCGTTTCAATGGCATCTGCACCGTCTTCAACGGCTTTTCTGAATGCGTACATTGTATTTTCGGGGGCATCTCCCGATGAGCCTCTGTGTGCGATAATCTTAACCATTGCAGTTTTCTCCTTTACCATCGTTTTTTGTTATATCTGAATTGATATCAGTAATTTGCTGAGCATCTGTATCATTTGTACTCGGTACACAGCGGTCGATTCTTGTCAGTGCAATTATCGCAAGCGCAATAAATATAATTTCTATCAGAGCTTTGAGAGTAAAACGAACGGGCGATTCTGCCGCGATTTCACCGGTAATAAGTGCGATAAGACCTGCCACGGATGCAGGGGAGGAAATCACCGTGTACAGCATGCAAACTGCGGTAAGCCGTTTTTTAGTTACCGCATTTCCGGCAAACAGCAAAGTGACGGTGACGACAAAGAGCGCCATTGCGCAGATTGCGAGCATATTAAATTTTGTCTCGCTGACATGCACTTTTTCAAACGAGCCGAAAAATTCTGTCACTGCAAATACGATTACGAATACAGGTGCAAAAAGTCCGATGGCAGCAGCTCTGCCGATACGGCTGCCACTCAGTATTTTATAGCCGAGCACTGCAAAGTATATTGCGGTCAGCAGCTCAAATAAGGCCGAAATGTCGGGAACTGAGGTCTGAAGCATTTTTCCGGCGCATACTCCGAAATCCACTGTCATCAGTACGGCGGCGGCAAGCAATAAAAGTCCCGAAGCGTTATTTTTGAAAACATCCGCTCCCATGCGCTCGCGGCTTCCGATAAGCATAATGATGAGCGCCGTGACCGCGACCAGAGCCATGACGGCGTACAATATATATATAAGTATTGTGTGTGCGGTACTTTCCGGTCTGAAATATCCGTTTGCGTCTATTACAAAAAAATATTGCATTATCCGCAATACGACGCATATGCCCGCAGCGGCGAGTGTAAATATCAGCGAGTGCTTTGTCTTCAATTAAAACGCCTCCGTACAGAGTGAATTTAATACCTGTATTTTATTAATTATATATCCATTTAATTATACTATATTTTTCCGGCAATGTAAATACAGGCGAACAATTTTTATTTTTTGTCTGAGGTGTTTTGCCGCTGTTGACAAAATATTACGGCGATTATATAATATTAAAAGTATAAAAATAACCGCAAATGGGAGATTTTATGATAATAATTGATGATTACAAGATGCGGCTCAATAAATTCCGTGAGGATATGACAAATCTGTACGATGCTTTAAAGATTGATGCCGTTAAGGAAAAGCTCAGGGCGGATGAGGAACTCACCGCGCAGGACGGTTTCTGGAATGACATGGAGCGCTCTCAGAAAGTTTCTCAGGAAATTAAAAATGCCAAGGATACAATTTCCGACTATGAAAAGTTGGAGCGGCGTGCGGACGATCTTGCTACGCTTATCGAGCTTGCAGAGGACGGTATGCTTGAGGACGTGGAAGAGGATATTGTGTCCGGCTTTCCGGAATTCGAGCGGGAGCTTGAGGGGGCAAAACTCAAAACAATGCTCTCGGGTGAATACGATAAAAACAATGCAATATTGACATTTCATGCCGGAGCCGGAGGTACCGAGGCGCAGGACTGGGTTGAAATGCTTTACCGAATGTATACACGTTTTGCTCAGCGTCATGATTATAAGGTGACGGTGCTTGACTATCTTGACGGGGATGAAGCGGGCATCAAAAGCGCGTCTATTCTTGTAGAGGGGATGTATGCTTACGGTTATCTCAAGGCGGAAAACGGTGTTCATCGTCTGGTGCGCGTATCTCCGTTTGATTCGTCCGGCAGACGGCATACCTCGTTTGCGTCGCTTGAAGTTATGCCGGAACTGGATGATGATTCCGAAATTGAAATACGCGACGATGATTTGAAAGTCGATACCTATCGCTCATCCGGCGCCGGCGGTCAGCATGTAAATAAGACAGAAAGCGCAATTCGCATAACCCATATTCCGACAGGCGTCGTAGTTGCCTGTCAGAATGAGCGCTCGCAGCACAAAAACCGTGAAATGGCGATGAAAATGCTTAAGTCCAAGCTTGTGGAAATTAAGGAACGCGAGCATCTTGAAAAGATAGATGATATAAAGGGCGAGCATATGCAGATAGGCTGGGGCTCGCAGATACGCTCGTATGTTTTTATGCCGTATACTCTTGCAAAGGATCACAGAACCGGATATGAATCGGGGAATATAAATGCCGTTATGGACGGCGATATTGACGGTTTTATTAATGCATATTTGCTTTCTCTGTAAAAACACACTTGAAATTTTATTGTGATAATGCACAAAAAAACACCGTAGAATTTGTGAAAACTGTGCTTGTTTGTTGCAATTATGTTACAATAAGCTCTCTTCGGTTGACTTAAAACCCTATTAATATTATAATTTTAACAGTATCATGCAGGAGGAATATATGATGAAATTAGCAAAGAGCTTAATGGCGTCGCTTCTCACCGTGCTGCTTGTCTGCACGATGTGTTTTTCAGCGTTTGCGTATAATGACGTGCCGATGGAAGACGAGGCCATGCCTTATATTGAGTTTGTTGACAGGCTTGGTATTCTGCCAAGCACCTGGAACAATGACTTTCAGCCCGAACAGTATCTCAGCCGTGCCGACGCTGTTGTTGCGGTTTATAAGATGCTTTACGGCGCCGATATAGACCCGTCGCTTTATGAGGATGTTAATATTGACTTTATCGTTAGCGGTGATGACGGTGATATCGAGCAAACGTCGATACTCAAAGCGTATGTGTCCTGGGCGGTAGATAATTATCTTGTTACGACAGAGATTGAAGAGAAATTGTTTAAGCCTGCCGATCCGATAACAGCAAATGAGTTTATGACGCTGCTTGCCAAGGTTCTCAGACTTGTAGAAAATCCAGATGCTGCAACGTACCCCGATTCTTATACGGATGCTGTTGCAGATCTTGTCGGTGACATAGAAGCAGGCGACGGTCCCGTTACGAGAAAGCAGGCGGCGATTGCTCTTGCAAACGCGATCATGTCCTCGGATGGGACGCTCAACGAGCTGGGTGTTTATACAAGCTATGAAGGTGAACCGCTTGATTCTTTGGCCGTGAGAGTTTTCCATATGTCGAGCGTTGACCTTATAATTCGTGCCACTACCGGCAAGACACTCGGATATGATGTTAAAAACGGAACACTTCTTTCAAACGGTGCCGATGTTGATTTGGGGGAGGATCTTTCAGATTATGTCGGCTACGGTATTACAGTTACATACCGCGATGGAGATAATTCCGGTACATATACGGAGGATGAAGAGGTACTTACATATTCAATAGGTTCCACCGTATCTGCAACTGTTCCGCTTGATGATTTAAGTATTTCTTCAGGTAACTCCATTTCGGTTACAAGCGGCTCTGCATCTTTCCAGATAGGAAGCTCCACGTTTATGTATCTCAATGACGATCCGTGGCCTATCGGAGATGATAAGTATGACCTTGTTACGATGGTTTCCGCTATCGGCAAAACCACAAGCATAACCAATCGTTCCAACCTGCGTTTTAAATGTATGGCGGCAAATTCCGATTCTAAGTATCTTGCGACAGTGTTTGCTACGGAATCAAAGCCCGGTAAAATTGTAGGCATAAATAAAGGCTATTACTCTGTTTATGACTATTACTATGCGGGCACAAGCAAGGAAATCAAGACATACCATATATCAGACTGCATATTTTCCAACCCGGTTAAAGTCGGAGATTTTATTAATTTTTATGAATCGGCCGGCAAGCTTTACTGCAATCCCGGTACGACAAAGTTGTCCGGTGTTAAGAATAATGAAAACGGAGTATATACATTAGTTGATGACAGTGAGCTTAAAGAGCATATGTTCTTCAGACCCGGTGATGTGATTTTGCAGAAGAGCGAAAACGCGGAAAATGCTATTGAGTATCAGTTTATTGTTGATGATGCAGGCGGAACTCTTGTTTACACATGGGAAAACTATAAGACAAATTACCGCCAGATGATAATTGAATCTATTTCGTCTTCCGATAATACTCATAATATTACTGCCAAGAGTCTTAAATCAGGTGAAACTGCATCTTTTGCTGTTTCTTATGATAATGTAGATTCGACAACGGCACTTGCAGTCGGTGATCTTATCGATGTAAGCGATAATGGCGCAGAGGCTCCTGTTATATATGTAAAGAAGACTGCCCCTAAAACGCTGTCTGTATCTGATATGGGTGACTATTTTATGGATACTGTAAGCGGTCAGAAGTATTATAAGAATACATATTATATGGGTAATCTTGGCTCAGGCGGTGATTTTACTTCCGGTACAGCTACACTTAATCTGGATATGGCAAACTGTGTAATATCTATTGTTTATTAATCTAAATTTAATTGTGATATGAAACTGTCCGGCATTATGCCGGGCAGTTTTTTGCGCTGATTTTTATAGAGCGCAATTATTTGAAGTCAGGTTATTAAATGCTTTTAAAATATAATGTTTGTTAAAAATGTTTAAAATTAATCTTTTGTTATTGTATAATAGCGTAAGTTATGATATTATTTAAAAGTATAACTGAAATCTACCCAAAACAGACTGAGGTGTAAAATATAATGGATGAACAAAAAATTATTTTCAGCGGCATTCAGCCAAGCGGTACTATTACGCTTGGTAATTATATCGGTGCCGTCAGAAACTGGCCGCTTGTATCAGAGCTTGGCTTCGGTATTTTTTCGGTCGTGGATATGCATGCGATAACGGTGCGCAATACGCCGTCTGACCTTCGTTCACGCACACTCTCGACGCTTGCTATCGTACTTGCGTCCGGGGTTGACCCGGAAAAGAATCTTGTTTTTATTCAGAGCCACGTTCCGGCACATGCGGAGCTTGCATGGATACTTAATTGCTATACCATGTACGGAGAGCTGGGTAGAATGACTCAGTTTAAGGATAAATCAAAACAGCACGCAGACAATATAAATGCAGGATTATTTACATATCCGACGCTTATGGCAGCGGATATTCTTCTTTATAATACCGATCTTGTACCGGTCGGTGTTGATCAGAAACAGCATTTGGAACTGGCGCGTAATATTGCAATCCGTTTTAACGGCATTTACGGAGACGTTTTTAAAGTGCCTGAGGGTCACATTCCGTCAGTTGGTGCTAAGGTTATGTCATTATCTCAGCCCGATAAAAAAATGAGTAAATCGGATCCGAACCCCAAAGCGTATATAAGTATAATCGAGGGCAGAGACTCAATAATAAAAAAATTTAAAAGTGCTGTTACCGACAGCGATAATAAAATTGAGTTTTCCGAGGATAAGCCGGGTATATCCAACCTTCTTACTATTTACAGCGTTATGACAGGCTGTACCGTTTCACAGGCGGTATCTCAGTTTGACGGCAGAGGCTACGGTGACTTTAAGCTTGCCGTCGGGGAAGCGGTTGCCGACGGTTTGGAGCCATTGCGTGAGAGGTATGAGTATTTAATGAATAATAAGGATTATCTGCAAAAGGTATATGCGGACAGTGCAGAAAAGGCGGCATATCTTGCTTCCAAAATGCTGTCCAAGGTACAAAAAAAGATAGGCTTTATCAAAAAATAGCTAATAAAAAGGAAACCTTCTTATAATGGGTAAAATTGATTATATTTTTCTGGTGGGCGCATTTATTATGGCTCTTGTGCTGTCCTTTGCCTGTACTCCGATTGCACGCAACTTTGCGTATAAGATCGGCGCCATAGACGTACCGCGTGATAAGCGCCGCATGCACAAAAAGCCGATACCGCGCTTGGGCGGTCTGGCTATATTTTCCGGGTTTTACGTATCAGTGCTTGTGTTTTGCACTCAATATATGACAAAGGAAATACGGGGTATGCTGATAGGCTCTGTGATAATCGTAGCACTCGGTATTTTTGATGACGTCTTGGCTCTTAAGCCGTCTCAAAAATTTATTTTTCAGCTGATTGCTACGGCAATTCCGGTATACTGCGGAGTGCGGATTACAAGCCTGCCTAATTTTTTCGGTGGGGCAAATGCCTATATAAGTCTGAATATTTACGCTCAGTATATAGTTACAATAATCTGGCTCTTGGGAATACTTAATGCCGTAAATCTTATAGACGGACTGGACGGGCTGGCTGTCGGCGTTTCTGCAATAATGGCAGTGTGCGTAACGGTCATTGTCGTGCTTTTGCAGTCTCCTGCCGTTGCGATTATTGCGGCAGCTCTTGCGGGCTCGTGTCTGGGCTTTATTCCGTACAATTATAATCCTGCAAAGCTGTTTATGGGCGATACCGGATCGATGTTTATAGGCTATACACTGGCGGTAATGTCTGTTATGGGGCTTTTCAAGGCATATGCTATTATTGCGTTTGCAATTCCGTTTCTTATTTTCGGCCTTCCGATTTTTGACATGATATTTGTATCTATCCGTCGTGTTCTTAACGGGAAATCTCCGATGGCAGCCGATAAAACGCATTTGCATCACCGTCTTATTGACCTTGGTTTTACACAAAAACAGGCTGTTGCTATTATGTACGCCATTGCAGCCATACTCGGGCTTACTGCCGTGTTGATTGCGGGCGAAGGATTTATGCGTGCAATCGTGCTTGTTATAATAGTGTTTATTGTTGTAATTATGTGTTCGCTTATAATGTATAAGCATAAAATTCACAGAGGTATAAAAAATGACAAACAAAATTAAAGTGATGAGTGTTTTCGGCACTCGTCCCGAAGCTATAAAAATGGCTCCGCTTATCAAGGAGCTTGAAAAGAGACAAAATATCGAAAGTATCGTCTGTCTTACGGGTCAACATCGGGAAATGCTTATGCAGGTGATGAATACGTTTAATATCGATGCTGACTTCAATCTTGATATTATGCGTCCCGGACAGACAGTGACGACTATAACAACGGATGTGCTGTCCGGCATGGAGAATATTCTGAAAGAAACCAAACCCGACGTTATGCTCGTACACGGTGATACCAGCACGTCGTTTGCCGGCGCGCTTGCCGCTTTTTATGCCGGCGTACGTGTCGGGCATGTAGAGGCGGGACTGCGTACTTATGATAAGCTGTCTCCGTTTCCGGAAGAAATGAACAGACAAATTACGTCGCGTCTTGCGGACCTTCATTTTGCGCCGACCGCTGCCAACAGAAAAAACTTACTTTCTGAAAATATATCGGATAATGTATTTGTCACCGGTAATACCGTAATTGACGCGCTGAAAACCACAGTCAGCAATAATTATCATTTTTCCGATGAAGCGCTTGAAGCTATCGATTTCAGCGATGCAAAGTACATACTTCTCACCGCTCACCGCCGTGAAAATCTCGGTCAGCCGCTGCGGCAGATATGCCGGGCGGTGCGTATACTCGCCCGGGATAATGCGGATGTTAAGTTTATTTATCCTATGCACCTAAACCCGCTTGTCAGAAATACGGCGCGTGAAATTCTGGGCGGAATGGATAACATCATTCTGACAGAACCCGTTGATGTCTGTGATATGCACAATCTCATGAATCGCTGTTATATGGTTATGACCGACAGCGGCGGACTTCAGGAGGAGGCGCCCGCGCTGGGCAAGCCCGTGCTTGTTCTTCGTACCGAGACAGAGCGTCCGGAGGCGGTAACGGCAGGGACTGTTAAAATCGCCGGTGTTGATACTGATACGATTGTAGATATGGCGAATACACTCATACGTGATAAGGCTGCTTACAGCAGGCAGGCGGGGGCTGTTAATCCTTACGGCGACGGTCATGCGTCAGCACGTATTTGTGATGCGGTACTTTATTATTTCGGCTTAGGGGACAAACCAAAGGATTTCGGTGAATAATTATAAATGAAACGTAAAAATAATAAATCAGACAACGATGAGCTTTTGCATAAGGGGGAAGATGCTCAGCCTTCGGGGACAAAGCTTAAGTTTACAAAGCGTCCCGCAGGTAAGTTTGTAATGTCAATGCTGTACACGTGGTTTATCTGCGGTGTGGTGGGGCTTTTTTTACTGTACGGTCCCTGGGACGGTTTTCGCACGTATTTTATAACGTCATCGCAAACTACAATAAATCATAAGTATCTGTCCGAGATGTTTTATCCCAGGGCGGTTATTGAGGATGTTATGAGTAAAAATACGGTTATTGACCTTGATACGCAGACAGATACTAACAGTATAGATACAAGTAAAAAGAAAAACGAAATAAAGCTGACTAATATCAGCAAGGGAAACTATAAAGCATGGATGCTTGAGATATCAGACCCGTCCAGTGTAATTCTCGGTGTTTCCGAATATTTCGGCGTTAAGGGTCAAAAGCTGCCGTATCTTATGCAGAACTACCCGTCTGCAGTAGCAGGTATAAATGCCGGCGGCTTTGGTGACGCAAACGGCTTTGGCAACGGCGGTATACCTATGGGACTTGTTGTTTCCGAGGGAGAAATACTCCATCAGCCAAATAAAAGTTCGTATAATATTGTCGGTTTTAATGAGGATAATGTTCTTATACTCGGAAAATTCCGCAAGGGCGAGCTCAGCGAGCTGAGATTGCGTGATGCGGTTGAATTTACGCCATTTCTTATCATAAACGGTGAGCCTGCCAAGATGGAGGGTAACGGAGGATGGGGCACTGCTCCCAGAACAGCGATTGGTCAGCGCCGTGACGGTACGGTGGTTTTTGTCGTTGTTGATGGTCGTTCCATATCTTCTGCGGGCGTATCCATAAGAACATTACAGGAAATTATGGTAGAACAGCAATGTTATAATGCAGCTAACCTTGACGGCGGTTCATCCACTGTTTTGCAGTATGAGGGTGAGATCGTAAACAACCCAAGCGGTTCCGATGCAGACGGCATGCGTTTTCTGCCGAATGCGTTTTTAGTTGTTGAAAAGTAAAACGGAGGATGCAGGTGTCGGAAATAACTGTTGTGGTTGGTTATTCGGATAAGGAAACGCAGGGGTTTGTATCTGAATTTTTAGAGACCTTTGAGTATGACGTGCTCGAGACAACGCAGTACGGATTTGACTGTGTTGAAGCAATAAATGAATACTTACCTGATATTGTGATATGCGATGCATTTATGTATGACCTGAATGCATGTCAGATTATCGAGACAGTTAAGAAGCTGGGTAAGGCTGACCCCGCTTTTGTTGTCGTGAGCCGTTCTAACGTGAGTGGGCTTGCAGAGCTGTCCTCATGCCGGGATATCAGCTTTTACTCGCTGGTACCGTTTGACTATCTCAATTTTCATAAAAAGCTTATTTATCTTTCGGAGCAGCGAAAAAAGCTGCGCGACGTGGCGGAGCATGATATGGCGCCTGCCGGTGATAAAGATTCGGCGGCGGGAGGAAGCGTGCAATATCCTGATTCATACGAAAATTACAGGATAGTGAATTGTATACGAGAAAATATGCGTCTGCTCGGTATACCTACCAAAATGCGTGGATACAGATATATTTTTGACGCTGTTATGCTTGCAATGCACGATGGTGAAATGCTTTATTCTCTTACAAAACAGCTGTATCCGCGTCTTGCTAAGCTTAATGATACGTCAGTTGCCAGTGTAGAGCGGGCTATACGCGTTGCAGTCCGCCGTTCTTGGGAGCGCGGTGATTACTCGGTGGTTACAGAAATGTTCGGCTATTCCGTCGAAGCGGGAAACAATCCTACCAACGGTCAGTTTATTTCCATGCTTACGGAGCACGTTAAAAATGAATTGGGTATATTATGATTTTTATGGATAAATCAGGGTACATTACGGCACCCTGATTTAATTTTTTTGCATATTAACAAATTGTAAAAGAATAAAATTTGTGTTGACATATAATTTTTATACTGTTATAATACTTAGCAGTTTAATTAACACGTTAATTAATTTTTAAGGGTAAATGCAATGGAAAAGAAAAGCGAGACAGTGCTTCTTATGGCAGGCGTGCTGCGTATGCACAGAAACATGTGCGAGCAGCTTTTGAGCGAGCTGGGGGTTCATCACTCTCAGCATAGAATGTTAATGAATTTAGCAAAAAGGAGTGAGGCTCCGTCTCAAAAGGATATTGCGGCCGAGTTCGGCGTCAGCCCCGCCGCAGTTGCAGTCACAATTAAAAAGCTCGAAAACGGCGGATATATCGCCCGCACATCCTTTATAGGAGACATGCGGCAGAACCGTATTGAGATAACCCGGAAAGGCAGAGAGCTTGTAGAAAAGTCACATTCAATTTTTCATACTGTTGACGAGCGTATGTTCAGTGGATTTGATGAATCTGAGCTGTCGCAGTTTTTAAGCTATCTTGAACGAATACGCAATAATTTGACCGGAGAGGAGAAAGAGATATAATACAATGAAAAGATGGATGAAATATGTAAAGCCGTATAAGCTGTTTTTTATCTTAGGACCGTTTTGTATGGTTGTAGAGGTTGTTGGTGAGGTACTGATGCCGAAATTTCTGTCCCAAATAATAAATGAAGGAGTAAATAAGGGGAATTGGCAGTATGTTGCCGGCACTTGCGCGCTGATGATTCTCACTGCCGTATTAATGATGGCGGGTGGTATCGGCGGCGCTTTTTTCGGTGCAAAGGCTTCGGTTAATTTTGCAACAGACGTGCGTCGTGATGTATTTTCAAAAATACAGAGTTTTTCATTTGCCAATATCGATAAATTTTCTACGGGTTCGCTTGTAACAAGACTTACAAACGACGTGACACAGATACAAAATTTTGTAAATATGCTCCTGCGTATGTTTTTGCGTGCTCCGGGCATGCTTATCGGCGCCTTGTTTATGGCAATAGCTTTGCGTCCATCGCTGGCTGTAGTTCTGGCTGTGGCTATTCCCGTGCTGTTTGCCGTCTTGTTGATAATTATACGCATCGGTTTTCCGCGCTTTGGAATTATGCAGGACAAGGTCGACGGTCTTAATTCAAACATACAGGAAAACATAACTAATGTACGCGTTGTAAAATCCTTTGTTCGCCGTGACTTTGAAATAAAAAAATTCAGAAAGTCAAACGGAGATTTAAAGCATGCCGGTATGAGTGCGATGCTTGTTATGATTTGCATGCAGCCCGTAATGACCCTGCTTATGAACCTTACTACTGTTTCAGTGCTTTGGTTGGGCGGCAGACTTGTTATGAACGGCGCAATGCCGGACGGGGATCTTATTGCATTTATCACTTATATTACTCAGATACTTATGTCACTTATCATGGTAACTATGATGTTTATGTTTTCATCCCGTGCAATGGCTTCAGCCCGTCGTATTTCAGAGGTTTTGGATGAAAATGCGGATATTACCGATGAAAATGCTCTCTACAAAGACCGTGTTATTACAAGCGGAAAGGTTGAGTTTAAAAACGTTGGCTTCAGGTATTATAAGAAAAGTGAGGGGAAGGTGCTTGATAATATAAGTCTCACTATAAATCCGGGGGAAACGGTCGGTATTATCGGCTCTACGGGATGCGGCAAAACAACGCTTGTCTCTTTGATACCGCGTCTTTATGACGCGGATGAGGGAGAGGTGCTTATAGATGGAGTGAACGTGCGCGATTACAGTCTGTATCACCTTCGTGAAAGCGTCGGCATGGTGCTTCAGAAAAACGTGTTGTTTTCCGGAACGATCGAGGATAATTTGCGTTGGGGCGATGAGAATGCTACTGATGAGCAGATAAAAGCCGCATGTGAGAGCGCGCAGGCAAATTTGTTTATTCAGGGATTTACAGACGGTTATCAGACCGAGCTGGACCAGGGCGGCACCAATGTTTCCGGAGGACAGAAGCAGAGACTTTGTATTGCCCGTGCGCTTCTTAAAAATCCCAAGATACTAATTCTTGATGACTCGACAAGCGCTGTTGATACGGCTACTGAGGCAAATATACGCCGGGCATTCAAAAACGAGCTTGCAGATTCTACTAAAATTATTATTGCGCAGCGTATATCCTCAGTTATTGATGCCGATAAAATAATAGTTATGGACGACGGTGTAATAACAGGTATAGGCACACATAATGAGCTTTTGGAAAGCAATGAGGAATATAAGGAGATTTACTATTCGCAGAATGAGAAGAAAGAGGGTGACAGATAATGCCTGCACGCAGTCTTGAAGAACTTCAAAAGCAGTACAGCGGTGCGCAGGGCGGAGCATCCGGTGTTAAGTCCGCAGGTGGTCCCGGCAATGGCGGTCCGGGACACGGTCGCGGACCGCGCCCTCAAGGAAAGCCGAAAAATACAAAGCATGTTCTTAAACGCTTGATGTATTATGTAAATATATACAAGGTTAAGCTGATTTTCGTTTTACTGTTTATGATACTTTCTACGGCTACAAGCCTCATCGGCTCTTATATTCTGAGACCGGTCATTAACAATCTGACGATGTCGGATAAGACGGTTGCGGAGCGTTCGGCATATCTGCTTATGATGATTGGCGTTATGCTGGGTGTTTACCTTGTCGGTGTCCTATTTACTTATTTGCAGCAGCGTCTTATGCTGGTTGTTTCGCAGAGTGCTATTGAGAAAATCAGAAACGATCTGTTTGACAAAATTCAGTCGCTGCCGGTGCGTTTTTTTGATAATAACAGTACAGGCGAGGTGATGAGCCGTTTTACAAATGATATTGATAATATCGGGGTAATGCTTGACAATTCGGTTGTAGCGTTGATTTCCGGGTCTATTATGCTGATAGGCACGCTGTCCATGATGATATTTACAAATATTTGGCTTACGCTGATAACGCTTGTATTTGCTCCCGTGTTCGCACTCGGCGGTTCGGCAATTGCTAAAATGAGCCGTAAATACTACGTAGCGCAGCAGACGGCGCTTGGTGCCGTAAACGGTTATATTGAGGAATCGGTTTCGGGGCAGAAGGTTATAAAAGTATTCAATCATGAGCAGATTTGTGAGGATGAGTTTTCAGAGCTGAACGAGGATCTGCGTGACAAGCAAATAGGCGCGCAGTTTTGGGGCGGCGTGATGGGACCTATAATGGGTAATGTATCTCAGATAAGTTATGCGCTGACTGCCGGAATAGGCGGAATACTGTGCGTCCTTCGCGGATTTGACGTAGGCGGACTTACTATATTTGTAAATTACGCAAGGCAATTTTCCATGCCGATAAATAATATCTCTCAGCAAATGGCGACCATTTTCTCAGCTCTTGCCGGAGCCGAGCGGGTGTTTGCAGTGCTTGATCTTGAACCGGAGCCGCAGGATAGTGAAAATGCCGTTCCCGCAGATAAAATGAAGGGACATGTCGAGCTTAAAAACGTAACTTTCGGATATAATCCCGATAAGGTTATTCTCAAAAATATTTCATTATATGCAAAACCGGGTCAGAAAATAGCGTTTGTCGGTTCAACGGGTGCCGGAAAAACTACAATAACAAATCTGTTAAACCGTTTTTACGATATAAGCGAGGGCAGTATAACTATTGATGGTATAGATATCCGGAATTATAAAATGGATGAACTGCGGCGCAACATTGCAATGGTGCTTCAGGACACTCATCTGTTTACCGGCACGGTCAGGGAAAATATCCGTTACGGTCGTCTCGATGCTACGGACGATGAGGTTGTTCAGGCGGCAAAGACTGCCAGTGCGCACAGCTTTATCATGCGTTTGTCAGATGGTTACGACACTGTTATAGAGGGCGACGGCGCCAATCTGTCTCAGGGTCAGCGACAGCTCTTGAATATTGCCCGTGCAGCTTTGTCAAAGGCTCCAATACTTGTGCTGGATGAAGCTACAAGCTCGGTAGATACACGTACGGAGCGCCATATTGAGCACGGCATGGACAGACTGATGAAGGAGCGAACGACATTTGTTATTGCGCACCGACTTTCAACTGTGCGAAATGCCAATGCTATCATGGTGTTGGAACAGGGCGAGATTATCGAGCGCGGCGACCATGACGACCTTTTGCAGCAGAAGGGCAGATATTACGAGCTTTATACAGGTAAAAAAGAGCTTGATTAGATAAATAAAAATATCCGTGTGTACACACGGATATTTTTATTTTTACGTTACAATATACCTATTGCTTTATCAGAGCTTTTTGTAAACTGTCATTTTCATTGTTATGTAGCTTGCCAGACCGCCGATAACATTCGATATAGGTTCTGCCAAAAAAACGCCGTTTACTCCAAACCCCATTATAGGGAGCAGGAGAGTAAGCGGTACGACAATGATTACCTTTCGCAAAAGTGAAAAGAAAATTGCGTGTTTGGCGTCTCCGAGAGCTTGAAACGCATGCTGCCCCGCAAACTGAAGAGACATAAATACAAATCCAAAAAAATAAATTCTAAGTGCGTTTATTCCTTTTGCTAATATTTCTGTGTCATTTGAGAATATGCCGAACCAGAATTTTGGAAAAATGACGATGAGTACCCAGGCGGCCATTGTGTAAATACAGCCGATAATCGTATCAAAGTGAATTCCCGCCTTTACTCTGTCATTTTTTCCTGCTCCGTAGTTAAAGCTGATTACGGGTTGACCGCCGTTTGTTATGCCGCTGACAGGCAGCATGAATACCTCACGTATTGAATTGAGAACTGTCATAATACCTACGTATATGTCGCCTCCGCAGCGCTGAAGCGTAGAGTTGCATACTACCTGTACAAGACAGTTTGTGCCCTGCATAATGAAATTGGAGCTGCCGAGGCTCAGAATGCTTTTAATTATTTTAACGCTTGGCTTAAAGCAGTCTTTTGTGAGCCTGACAACTGATTTTTTGCCGAATAAAAAGCTTACAACCCATACCGCTGAAATCATTTGGCTGATTATTGTTGCAATTGCCGCTCCCGCCACGCCCATATTTAATGTGAATATAAAAATAGGGTCAAGTACAATATTTATCACAGCTCCCAAAACGGTCGTCAGCATACCTATTTTCGGAAATCCCTGTGCGTTTATATACCCGTTAAGTCCGGTTGTGAGCATGGAAAACAGAGTACCGGCAAGATAAATACTCAAATATTGCTGTGCATAAACATATGAGGCTTCACTCGCACCGAACATAAACAGTACTGGGCGGCAAAACAGATACCCGGCGGCTGTGAGGAAAATTGCGCTGACAGTGAGCAGCATAAAAGAGTTGCCGAGTATTTTTCCTGCTTTTTGGCTGTCTTTGGCACCTCTGGCGATTGAAAACAGCGGTACCCCTCCCGTCCCGAAAAGTGCGGTGAAGGCCATGATAAGCGTAACTATAGGAAAAGTCAGTCCCACTCCCGTAAGTGCAAGACTGTTCCCGTCTTCCATATGTCCTATGTAGATACGGTCGACAACATTATATAAAAGCTGTACCATTTGCGCAATGGTCAGAGGAATTGCCTGAACTACAATACATTTCCAGACAGGTCCTTTGGAAAAATCGCTTCGCACCCGTACTGCTTTTTTTCCCATTGCTTATTTAATACCTCTCTTTCGATAATTAAATAAAGACATCCGGAAAAGCTGTGAAAATCATCCTGATGTCTTTGTTTTTATATAATCGTTTAATCGGCACGCAGTCGGTTAGTGCAATTATAGCTGTGGCTCAGGAAATTTTACCTGATTTTCAAATTCAATCTGAGCGTATATCATGTAATGGTCGGAGTTTTTACTGAGTGTATACATGCCTTTATCTATAAATTTGAGACCTTTTGATATAACAATGTTGTCAATCGCTGCATTCTCCGGATAAAATGATGCAAAGCGGCTCTGGCTGCTGTTCATAAGCTGTACGGGACTTTTGGCACTTTCGGACATTGTGTCAAACAGAGTGAAATTCTCTGTGTTAAAATCACCCGTTAATACAAAGGGATACTTGAGTGTGCTCACATATTCTCCCAGTGCGGACATCTGTTTTTTTTGCAGCGTCTGGCTTTCATATGATAGATGAGTGTTTATAAAATACAGTGGGGCTCCGTCAATTTCAAGCAGCAGTGCGCAGAAAACCCGCGGTTCCAAGCCGGACTGGCTTGG
>CABULU010000029.1 GCA_902492505.1 uncultured Eubacteriales bacterium | reverse complement strand
TCATCGGTTATTTTTATTACCATGTTTTTGGTTTCCTGCAGATTATTGTTTATCTTAACGATTTCTATATCATAGCGCTTGCTCTCCTGCCCGTCTACACAAGAAATTATCTGCGCTTTACCGGTTGTTATTTCATCGCGCAGCGCAACCGGGTATTTTTCCATACCGGAAAACTCATCTGTAACGCATGACGCGGTAAGCCCAGTATTGGAATTGCCCGTCAACACACCTATGATAGATTCTTCATCAAACGATCCTAAAAGTTCTCCCGGAGAACCGCTTGTGCCCTTTACAACGCCTTCTATATTTGCCCGTACAAGTTCACCCGTACTGACAGGCATAATAAGACCTGTATCACTGTCAGAAATAGAATGACCGAGACCCGCAAGAGTACTTGTTTTTTCGTCAAGATAAGTCAGCATACCTATACCCGCAGTGCTGTCCCGCACCCACAAGCCTATACGGTAGCTGCCGTCTGCATCGTCGGTCACAGGCGTGATATCCGCCTCAAACTTCAAATTGTTTCTCAGTACCACAGCTTTCTGCGGTTTGCCTTCGCTCACCTTTACCTGAGCAATAAGCTCTTCATTGGACTTGATTTCCACTCCGTTATAGCTTAAAATAATATCGCCTTCACGTACGCCTGCATTATAGGCCGGATTCTGTACGGTTCCGTCATGCACAAAGTCGGTTATATCCACAACGATCACACCCTCTGTGTACAGCTTGACTCCGAACGCCACCCCAAGCGGTATTATTTCCTGCTTTTCAAGGACGCTGATTTCGGCTGTTTTTATAGGCAAAACCCCGAAAAGCTTTACCTTAGCCTTATATTTTCCCTGTGTGAGCGTTCCCGTTGAATTCAGATTTTTCGACGTTTCGGCGCTGCCCATATCCAGCTTTATAAAAGGACTGCCGGAAGAAATATTCTCATCGGAATAAAACGAATACTCATCCGGCTGAAGACCGATATATAAACCGAAGCAAAGTGCTAATACTAATATTACGGCAATAGCTTTTTTAATTTTCATCACCTTCTCAAACATTATTTTTTGATATTAATTGTGATTTATTCATGTATAAAAATACAGCCTTTTAAAAAAAGTCTTGTAAATTGGTATAATTTCCTTTATTATATATTAAACTGAATTTTTAAGGAGTTAAAAATCTTGAATGTTAATTTCGGGCCGGCAATACTGATAGTATTTATAATGCTGCTTCTTATTATTTTCTGCACGTTTTTCGCATCGCGGCTTGCACAGCTGAAAAACAGAAGTAAAGCATGGGGACTGCTCGGCTTTTTCTTTACAATCCCGGGACTTATTATTGTTTGCTTTCTTCGTTCAAAGCGCAACGACGGCATGCAGACCAATCCTATAGCATATGCCGTTTCTAAGCTTCCGTCGCCGTCGCGCAAGACAATAGGACTGCTCATCGGACTTGCAGCAGCGGCGGTGCTCACAATCATAGCCTACGATAATATTCCGGTTATGATTCAAAACTATAAGTATTCCAAGCAGGTGTTAAGCACAACTGATACGGACTATGAACAGCCGAGAATAATAGAAGCTAAACTGACAAACGTATTTTCAGGCAGCGACAGCACCTACGCATTAACGGACAACGGAGACATTTACTGCTGGGGGCGGCAGCTTACACCCCCGATTGATGATAAGATGCGTGGTATAATTTATAAAAACGCATTAAAAGCGATGTCAACACAAAACAGACTGTTTGTTCTCACGAATAAAAACGAGCTTCTTGTATATGAAAAACCGGAAGCGCTTTCAGAAAACGCAGAAAGTACGGAAATCGATATACAGGAATCCGAGTTTAAGCTGATTGATGAAAATGTTGTAGACTTTTCTGTTTCAGAGACAACGGTAGGATATATCAAAGGAAACGGTAAGCTGTATATGTGCGGCGACGGAAGCTACGGTCAGTTGGGAACATATGACAGAGAAGCAAGAAATAAGCCTGAAGCGGTACTCGGAAATGTCAAAAAGGTTGTATGCGAGGCTACATTTACTCTCGCGCTTCAAGAGTCCGGAACTGCAGTTGCATTCGGTAACAGCTCGCATGGTCAGTTCGGCAAAAGGGAAACCGCAGTCACATCACCGTCAGAGCTTGCAAAAAGCATTTCAGATATCGCCGCGGGAGATGATTTTATTTTGCTGCTTAAAGAAGACGGAACGGTCTTAGCCTGCGGCAACAACAGTTATGGTCAACTCGGAATATCTTCCGAGAGCCCGATTACGGAATTTACGGAAGTTTTAAACGGTATTTCCTCAATTTATGCGGCAAAGGGTTCCTCCTTTGCTCTTAGGGAAAACGGGGAGCTTTACGCATGGGGACAAAATAATGTGGGTCAGCTGGGCAGCGGTAATGCCGATAACGTCTTAATACCCGAGCTCGTAGCGTCTGACGTTGCCGCAGTATCCACATCAGGGTTGCACACGGTAATTCTCACAAAGGACGGAAAAATTAACGCCTGTGGTTATGATAACTTAAGGCAGCTCGGAAAAGGCGGTCCGCGAGATAAGTTTGAAGCGGTTGCCTCAGTAAAATAAGGAGCGTTAACGTGTTAAAATTATCAGTTATTCTATTAGTAGCAGCGCTTATATTTTTAATATTTTATTTAGCTACCGGTCATAAAAAGAAAAAAAAATCCTCTGTTATTCACAGGTTTACCGGTGCTTTTACCGTAATCTGTATAATCGGCAGCGCGGTTTTCGGCGTAATATATTGTAAAAATGAAAATATAAGGCTTTTTAACAGACTTAAAACATACGAAATGCCAGCCGAATATAAAGAAACTCTTGAAAAAAGAGGTGAAGACGCCGCCTATCCCCTTCTTCCCGTAGGTATTTTCACTCAAAACGACGATATTTATTTTATAAATTCAAAAAACGACGCATTTATGCTTAAAACCGACAAAGACGAAGCGAAAGCCTTTGCCATAAGCTCAAACAATACTGTTTTTATCGGCGGTGATAAAACACTTAAGGCGACTATTACCGATAGCGGAGATTTAATTCTTGACGGATATTTTCTATATTCAAAGTATGATGAAGAATACCTCGAATATTCTAATAAAAAAATAGCGAAAAATGTAAAGTATTGCAGATTTACAGATAATTCGTTATTCTACATCACTAAAAACGGGGATTTATACTCCATGGGCTTTAATGAGTACGGACAGCTGAGCGATACTACAACTAAAAATAAGCCTTCCCCCGTATTTGTAATGAGTGGTGTTGAGCGAGCCGACATATCTGACACTCATGCAATGATTATTGACAAATACGGCACCCTATTTGCTGCGGGAGATAATTCATATTCGCAACTCGGAAACAAGAATGCTATATCCTCAACAGAGCTAACAAAGGTAATGCAGGGCGTCAGAGATGTTGCAGTAGGCAATTATTTTTCACTTGTTCTCACTGTAAACGGAGAGCTGTATTCAGCAGGTACAAATGAAAAAGGTCAGTTGGGCAACAACGGCGGTGAATTCCGCGCAGAGCTTATACCGATAATGACAGGCGTTGAAAAAATAAGCGTAAACGGCAATACCTGCGCAGCACTCACTTTTGGCGGAGAACTGTATGTTTGGGGAGACAATGCAAACTTTAAAGCCGGAGCCGAGGGATCAGAAATAATAGCGGCGCCTAAAAAAATACAAGAAAGTATTTATGATTTTGCTTTGTCAAAAAACGGTGTAACAGTTTTGAATAAAGACCGAAATGTGCTTACAAGCGGTATAGACGGAAAATTCACCGAACTTATAGTTTTTGACGCAAAAATCCCGGAACAATTCAAAGAAAAAAATCCCGTTCAAACGCCTGACCTCCCCGAAAAGGTATAACGCAAACGTAAAATGTCAAAAAAATAAAAAAATACTTGAAATCAATATACAACTATGATATAATAAATCGGTCTAATGAATACAGTCAAAAGAGGTGAGATAAATGAAGGAAGGAATTCATCCCAATTACGAAAAGGCTACTGTTAAATGTGCATGCGGCGAGACCTTTGAAACAAGATCCACAAAGAGTGAGATTCGTGTTGAAATCTGCTCAAAATGCCACCCCTTCTTCACAGGAAGACAAAAGCTGGTTGACTCCGGCGGTCGTGTAGACAAGTTTAAGAAGAGATATAATCTTGATTAATTAGAGGCACCGAAAACGGTGCCTTTTTGCTTATAGGAGAAACATGTTAACTCACATTATATGGGACTACAACGGAACAGTTATAGACGACGTGGACGCGTCTGTTGCGGCTGTTAATGATATGCTAAAGGCGCGCGGTCTGCCGCCAACCACAAAACAGAAATATACAAGTACGGTGTCACTGCCGCTTGAAAACTATTATAAAGGACTCGGCATCGCCGGCGTCGACATGGAAAAGCTGTCTTTGGAATTTAGAATGTATTTTCAAAAGCACGATAATCTGTGCCGTATTTTTGACGGATTTTACGAAACCATCGAATTTACAAAGGCTCTTGGTATAAAAAATATACTTATGTCGTCTCTGTACAGTGTTTTTTTACTTGGTGAAACCGAAAAATACAAAATTACAGACTGCTTTGATGAAATAATAGGAATGTCAGACACATTTGTCGGATCAAAATATGAAAATGCAAAAAATTATATTGCTAAAAACAATTTAGACCCGCAAAATATACTTTTCGTAGGCGATCTTATAAATGATGCACAAACGGCAAAGGCGCTTGGCGCTCAGTGTATCCTTATTCCAAACGGACACAATTCAAAAGAAAAATGTGAAAGTCAGGGGGGAATCATTGTTGAAAACATTACATGCATTAAAGAGTATATATGCAGAGCATAAGGTCTTGTATAGCGCAGGCATACTGCTGACTTTCATAGGTTCAATACTGTATCCTTTTATACCTTATATACGTTTTATGCTGTTTTTTGCCGTATTCTGCGGTGTTTGCTGTATTATTTACGGTCTGCTCTGCCGTCTTGAAAAATGCGCCTTTAAAACAGTACGTATTATCGCAAAAATATGCAGAGTCTTGGCGCTTACACTCATATGTGTTTTTACAGTTTCGTTTGTTATAGTGCAAATCTTAATAATAGACGGCATGAAAGAAAACGAAGCAGAATGCGAATACGTAATCGTGCTCGGCGCTGGCGTGAACGGCACAGAGCCGTCCGCTGCACTCGCCTGCCGTCTTGAAAGAGCCGAAAAATACTTAAACGATTATCCTGAAAGCACAGCAATACTTTGTGGAAGTCAAGGTCCCGGTGAATTCATTACCGAAGCGCAGGCTATGGAGACATACCTTTTATCAAAAGGAATAGACCAAAAAAGGCTTATTAAGGAAGATAAGTCAAAAGACACAAGAGAAAACATAGGCAACGCAATCAGCATAATCAAGTCACAAACAGCAAGCAACAATATTTTGCCCACAGCAATAATCTCTAACGGATTTCACCTGTACCGAACAAAGCTTATTGCTAAAAAGCAAGGAATTAATACTCCGGTAATGCTTAATGCAAAAATGCCTTCCATTCCCGCTCTCATCATAAATCTGCACCTGCGCGAATATTTCTCTGTGATTTTGGAATATATGAATTTATAATTGTTACTTTACAAATATCAACTCCTATAATATAATATATATTCAGAAAGGAGCAAAAAGCATGAGCGGTAATACATATTATTTCTTTCAAAGTATTTACGGTAATTCCGATGAACCGATAATCTGTATTGATGAAAATCTGAATATAATTTATGCTACTCCCGCCGCCTACAATGTTTTCGGTATAAAACAGAGCCCTATACTGCATCTTAACTGTGTTTTCATGCGCAAATATTTAAAGACAGTAAAAGCGGCATTTGATAAAGGTGAATGCTTTTCGCTCAGTTTTGAAAGTGTAAATGATAATTCCAGCAAAAAGTGTACAATGATGCCTTATTTTTATGACGGTGAAAAATATGCCGTCATGCTGTTCACCGATATCGCATCAGAAGAGATAGACAACCTGAAAAAATTTGAGCTGAAGCGCGGAATATCGGTTATGGAAAGCTCTATTATAAGCTCCACTTCACTGATTGTGTCGCATATGCGCATTATTAAAGATAAATTTCCGACAGACAGATCCGTCAACATCATCCTTCAGAACATATTGAACATCAGAAGAATGTTCAGACACCTGAATATACTCGCTTCTCCAAGTGTTAAAGGTAAGTATTCTCAGGTTATTGATATAAACGAATATCTTCGTTATCTTACAGGCGTCATTGTTAATCAGATCGGCGCTAACAAGCTTAGCTTCAGCTTAGAGCTTTGCTCAGGACTCATGCTTGCAGAAATCGAACCGCGGATATTTGAAATATTAATATGCAATCTTGTATCAAATTCGGTTAAAAACGCACACGGAAAATCCAACATAATAATACAGACTGCCGTTCACGATAAATTTAACCTCATAGTTTTGTCTGATAACGGAATCGGATGCAAACATATAATGCAGATGTTTTCGTCAAACGGAAAGCAACCAGAAAATAAAAGCAATGAATATCCCGGTATCGGAGTGTCTATAATCAGAAAAATTGTTACCGACCATAACGGACAGGTTTTTGCAACAGAAAATCCCGGCGGCGGTGTTTCCGTCGGCTTTACACTGCCCAAGGCAAATAACAGAATACCTGCTCTGCGCAGTGTACACGAGCTTGATACCGAAAGCGGCGATGTTTTTTCAACAGTCAATATCGAAATCGCCGAACTTCTTGATATAGATAATATAAATTTATAAAGGAGTATAAATCATGAAAGTATTGGTAACCGGAGGAACCGGATACATCGGCTCCCACACAATCGTTGAGCTGCTCGAAAGCGGGCACGAAGTCATAGCCTTTGATAATTTTTACAACAGTAAGCCAGAGGTACTCAACAGAATAAAGAAGATTACAGGCAAGGAAATTAAGTTCTATAAAGCTGATATGCTTCATAAGAGCGAAATGGACAAGATTTTTGACGAAAATAATATTGACGCAGTAATACACTTTGCAGGACTTAAAGCTGTCGGTGAAAGCTGCCAAAAGCCCGTGCTTTATTATAACAATAACATCTGCGGTACGCTCAACCTAATACAATCCATGGAGGAGCACGGAGTAAGAAACATCGTTTTCTCATCGTCGGCAACCGTTTACGGCGATACCAAGGAAGTGCCTGTAAACGAAGCATCACCCGTCGGTCATGCAACAAACCCTTACGGCGAGACTAAAATAATGCAGGAGGTTATACTCAGCGACCTCTATAAGGCCAACAATAAATGGACAGTTACCCTACTGCGGTATTTCAATCCTGTCGGCGCTCACGAAAGCGGACTCATCGGTGAAGACCCGCAGAATATCCCGAATAACCTTACACCGTATATAGCTCAGGTCGCCATCGGCAGATTGCCAAAACTTATGGTTTTCGGTAACGATTACAACACACATGACGGCACCGGAGTACGTGATTATATACACGTTGTCGATCTTGCAATCGGTCATTTGAAGGCTCTGAACGCCAGCGAGGGAAAAACAGGAGTATTTATTTACAATCTCGGCACAGGCAAGGGTTACAGTGTTTTGGATGTAGTGCATGCCTTTGAAAAAGCAAGCGGAGTTAAAATAAATTACGAAATAACAAACCGGCGCGCAGGCGATGTTGAAACACTGTATGCCGACACAGAAAAGGCAAAAAGAGAAATCGGATTTATTGCAAAGCGCGGCATTGACGAGATGTGCAAGGATCTTTGGAACTGGCAAAAGAAAAACCCTCACGGTTTTGAATAAAATATAAAATCCGGAATTTATTTTCCGGATTTTGATTTAATAAGGATAATTTATGGAAATTCTATCTCCAGCAGGCTCACCGGAACATATCACGGCAGCAGTCAGAAGCGGCGCCGACGCCGTATATCTTGGTACACAACGCTTTAACGCGCGCCAAAACGCTGAAAATTTTGACGTTCCTGCGCTTGAAAATGCGATTAAATACTGTCATGCGCGCGGCGTAAAGGTATACATAACTCTGAATACTCTTATTAAGGACAATGAGCTTGAGCTTGCAGAAAAAGAAATAAAAACCATTGCAAAGCTCGGCGCCGACGCTGTGATAATTCAAGATCTTGCAATGGTAAAACTTGTAAAAAACATTATACCCCAAATGCCTCTGCATGCTTCCACACAGATGAGCGTACATAATCTCAGCGGAGTTAAAATGCTTGAAAAATTAGGCTTTTCGAGAGTTGTTCCCGCACGTGAGCTATCACTCGAGGAGCTTGCGCATATACGGAAAAATACATCTCTTGAACTGGAGGTATTTGTCCACGGCGCTCTTTGTATGTGTGTATCGGGGCAGTGCTATATGTCAAGTGTATTCGGGCAAAGAAGCGCGAACCGCGGAATGTGTGCGCAACCGTGCAGACTGAATTTTAAGGTTTTTGGACGTGAGCACGCCCTGTCACTAAAGGATCTTTCAGCCATAGATATGCTCGGCAGACTAAAAGAACTCGGTATTACCTCAGCTAAGATTGAAGGGAGAATGAAACGTCCGGAATATGTTGCTGCGGCGACAAGTGCATGTAAAATGTCTCTTGCAGGTCAGAAGTACGACAAGGAACAGCTGCGCGCTGTATTTTCACGCAGTGGTTTTACCAACGGGTATATGGAGGGAAAGCCGGATATTAATTTATTCGGATTCCGTACAAAGGACGATGTAATTGCGGCAGTTCCTGTACTAAAAAAAATTGCATCCAACGTCAGACAGGAGATTCCGATTATCGGTGTTGACATGAAGCTGAAAATAAAAAAAGGCGAGGAAATTCTTCTGACTGTAAGCGACGGTAAAAATACTGTTTCCGTCAGTCAATACCCACCAGAGCAGGCGATAAACCGTCAGATAAACAGTAATTTTGCCGAAACAGCACTTAAAAAATGCGGAGGAACACCGTTTTTTGTTAAAACTATCAGCTGTGAAATCGAACAAGGACTATCTGTATCCATGTCCCGGTTAAATACACTGCGAAAAACGGCGCTTGAACTTCTGCTGAAAAAAAGAGAGACCATTAAACCGTACAGTATAATTGAAAGCCAAAAGTGTATTGCAGACAATCCTCCAGAAATTTCACAAAAATTTACAGCTAAAAAACCTGAACTGTTTGCATTTTTTGAAAACGAAACACAAATATGCGCTAATGTCGATAAAATCATTTTAGACTGCGAAATCCTTTATAGCAATCCACAACTGTGTAAAAAATATCAAGGAAAACTTATAGCCAAAATGCCGGCACTTATGTTTTCCGAAAATTACAATGATACAAGCGACAAACTTTCGGTATTGCGTGAGTGCGGCGTCGACACGCTTTACGCACCTAATATATATGTACTGAATTATGCGAAAAAGCACGGTTTTAAAATCATGGGCGGTTATGGTCTGAATATTATAAACAGCGCCGCTTTGGAGCAGTACCGCAAATTAGGGATAGACATGGCTGAAATATCATTTGAATGTTCGATAAGCAGATTTAATAAAATGATAAAAACAATTCCCTGCGGTCTGACTGTATACGGCAAAATGCCGCTTATGACGTTCCGTGCCTGCCCCGCACGCAGTGAGCATGGCTGTCGTGACTGCAACGGAATGCCCAAAATCACCGACAGACTCGCTAACGAAATGACGATAATGTGTCATAATAAAAAATATTCGCAGCTTTTAAATCCAAAACCGATTTATATGGCAGATCGCCTTAATGAAATCCAAAATGCTGATTTTATCAGCCTGCACTTTACAGAACAAACTCACGAGGAGTGCAGTGAAATAATAAATAAATATATAAACCGAAAAGCGCCTGATTCAGAGTTTACCCGCGGACTGTATTATAAAGAAATAAAGTAGTATGGATAATCTCAAAATACCAAAACTGAAAATGACAATTTCTATGCTGATATTCAGCACTATCGGTATTTTTGTACGCTCAATTTCCCTGCCTTCAGGCATAATAGCTGCGTTTCGCGGACTAATCGGCGCGCTTTTTCTGTTTTTTCTCACTATCATTTTAAAAAAGCGGATTTCATTTAAAGCTGTTAAAGCAAACTTTACAATTTTATTATTTTCAGGCACTGCAATAGGCATCAACTGGATGCTGCTTTTCGAGTCTTACAAGCATACAACTGTTGCAAAGGCAACTCTTTGCTATTATCTTGCTCCGGTATTTTTTGTGATTATCTCATCGTTTGTCCTTAACGAAAAAATGACTGTAAAAAAACTGCTGTGTACAATTACCGCTCTTTTTGGAATGACACTGATATCGGGTGTGACTGACACCGGCTTTAATAAAAATATATTTATTAAAGGTGACTGGAAAGGGATTATTCTTGCCTTCAGTGCAGCTGTTTTTTATGCTATTGTAATGGTATTAAACAAAAAAATACATGATATCGGTTCATTTGACAAAACAATAGTACAGCTAATTACAGCAGCCATTATTATACTTCCCTACTCGCTCGCCGCAGAAACTTTAAGACTTACAAGCATAAATCCAAAATTAATAATCCTAACGGCTGTTGTAGGTATACTTCATACCGGGGTTGCATATACACTGTATTTCAGCGCCGTCAAAGAACTGCCTGCACAGTCAACGGCAATTTTAAGTTATATTGATCCGGCTGTGGCAGTACTCCTTTCCGTATTACTGCTAAATGAAACAATGAAACCATTAAACTTTGTCGGTGGCTTAATGATATTAAGCGCTGCAATGATTAGCGAACTGACGAGTAAGACAAAAGACCTGCAAAAATAAATTTCGCAGGTCTTTTATTCTATTATTAAAGAAAGCGCATACATTATTCCAAATATCACAGGCTGATGCAGTACATATACCCAAAGCGAATACTTGCCGCAAAGCTCCAGCGGCACACAGCGCTTTTTATAAAACCATTTCGGGAACACGCCTTTTTTAATATATTTTCCGACATAAGTGCCGACAAGAAACAAAAATAAGTACGGAAACAACGGATAATAATCACCATATGCCCCTATATCTTTCGGTAAAATACCAAAAATCATCATAAAATACGAGCTGCCTGTAGGACCTGTCCTGTAAAACATATAGTAAGCAATAAAAAGCACTGTAAACAGCACTATACCGACTGGCGGATTAATTTTGTCCAGCCATTTTTTCAGCAGCGCATATAATATCATCGAAAGACCTATCATATGCAAAATGCCGAAATAAATATTCAGTCCGTAAAAACCCATCGCAGGCAGCACAAGGCAGGTCGCAAAGGAAACTACAAGCGCTGCTGCAAGAACAATAAGCCCGCGCTTTAAGACGCTTCGGCTGTAATTTGTACAAATTCCAGACACAAGCAAAAAGACCGCAACAAACAATAGCTGAAGCAACAAAAACGCCTCTGAATACAGGATTTCAAAACTCTTGTCGAAAATGATTTCGAAAGATACGAGTGCATGATGCAGCACCATTCCCAAAACTGCCGCGCCACGCAGGATATCAAGCATATATACACGTGTTTTTGCAGCTTTCAATTGACCGATATCATTTTCAGTATTAATATCGGTCATTACTTTTCAGACTTTCTGATATTTTTTCTTGTTTCCGAAACGCTCTCAAATCCACGTTTAAGCGTATCCTCTGTCTTTTTAAGAACATTGTCACAATACTCTATAGTAGCAGCTCTCAGCTCTTTTGCCGCGCTCTGTGCGTTGGCAACAACCTCATTTGCTTTTATCTGAGCATTTTTATAAATTTCCTCCTGGGAAAGCATACGCTTTGCCTGTGTCTGAGCTGCGGTTATTATTCCGTCAGACTCGATACGCGCACGATTTATGATATCATCACGTTCTTTTATTATACGCTTGGATTTTTTAATCTCCTCCGGAAGATTAAGGCGCATCTCCTTAACAAATTCCAATATTTGAGCACTGTCAACAACAGTCCTGCCTCCCGACATCGGCAAAGTCCACGAATTTTCCACAAGGTCTTCCAGTGCATTGAGTATTTCTTCAAAATCCATTTTTTAATCCTCTCTTAAACTCTTTTTTACTTAATTTCTTGTATCCAATCTGCTCTTTATATCCGCCAGTACAACAGGAGGTACAAAATCAGTCACATCGCCGCCGTTGCGTGCAATTTCTTTAACAATACTTGACGACAGATACATATATTTTGAGTTTGTCGTCAAAAATATAGTCTCCAACTCTTTGTTGATTTTTTTATTTGTAAGCGCCATCTGAAACTCATATTCAAAATCCGTTACAGCACGCAGACCGCGGATAATGGTTATTACGTTAATTTTTTTTACATATTCCGCCAAAAGTCCTGTAAAGGTGCATACCTCTACATTTGAAATATTAGCTGTACATTTCTTTATCATATCCATACGCTCTTCAATGGTAAAGCTGCTGCTTTTTGCAGAGTTTGTAAGTACTGCAACATACAGCTTATCAAACATTTTTGCAGAGCGCTTAATAATATCCATATGTCCTTTCGTTATTGGGTCAAAGGAGCCGGGATAAATAGCGTTTTTCTTATCTGATTTCACTTTTGTCACTCCTGTCAAGGATCGTAATTTTTATCTGAGAATATAAATACTCGCGCCTGACAGTAAAACCCTTAAATAAAATATGATCGCTTTTGGCGCTTTCACAAACGATAACAGCGCTACTGTCAAGTATTTCGCTTTTACACATCAAAAACAATGAATCATTAATAAGCGACTGACCGTAAGGCGGGTCGAGAAACACAAGTGACACCTTACGACCGCTATTTTTAATTATTTTAACACATTCGGAATGCGTTTTGCAAGTAAGCTGAGAGATTTTTGCAAAATCACAGGCTTTTATATTTTTTTCAATTATTTTGCATGCATTCGCACTGCTGTCATTGAAAAAGCAAAAGCCCGCCCCTCGGGAAAGAGCCTCTAACCCGATCTGTCCGCTTCCTGCAAACAAATCCAGCACCGTCCTACCCTCTATTTCAAACTGAATAGCGTTAAAGAACGCCTGTTTTACTCGTTCCAGTGTAGGACGCGTGTTGCTGCCTTCAAGTGCCATAAGCTTTTTCCCGCGCCGCAGACCGGAGATTATTCGCATCATGAGCGTTCCTCCTTAAAATACAAATAAATTTTTTCCGCTAAAGCACGGGAAATACCCGGTGTTCCTGCAAGCTCGTCTATACTCGCTTTTTTAATATTTTCAAGTGTTTTGAATTTATCCATAAGCGCCCTGTATCTTGATTGCCCGACGCCCTCAATCGTCATTAATTCTGAAGACAGCATACCCACGCTCTTTTTCCTTTGCATATATGTAATTGCGTAGCGATGCACCTCATCCTGCAGACCGGTAAAAAACTTAAAAACCGCAGGATTTGTACGTATATCGACCTCCCCCTGCAGACTTACACAGGCACGAGTTCGATGTTTTCTGTCCTTAACAAGCCCGAATACTGCAATGCCATAGCCTGAAATCAGCTCATAAACCGCATTAAGATGACCGATGCCGCCGTCGAGAAAAATAATATCAGGTTTTTTATCGAAACCCTCAGAGCCGCTTTCAAGGCGATTCAGCCTACGTTCTATCATTTCATAGGTATGCTTATAATCATCCTGTACCAAATCATCAAATTTGAATTTTTTATATTCACTTTTACGAAACCTGCCGTCTTCCCAGACAATCATGCCGCCGACAATACTGTCACCGGAAAAATGAGAAACGTCGTACATTTCTATTCTGGAAGGAATATCGGTAATTCCCAGCATCTGCGCAATCTGCCCCATAAGCTTGCTGGAGCGCACCCCATTAGACTTTTTTTCCGCCAGCTTTTCAGAGGCATTTTTACGGCACATATCCAAAAGCCGAACATTTTCCCCCTTGTGTGCTTCAAACAGCCTAACGGATGTCCCCCTCTGAGCGGAAAGCCACTGCGTCAAAAGCTCATGCGCAGCGGGTAATTTGCTGACAGCAATTTCTTTTGGTATTATATCCTTTTGCTGATAATACCGTTCTATAAAAACACCGATAATATCTTCGGCAGAATCGGTCATAAATACAGTATCCTGAAACAAAAGTTTGCCCTGACGTATATGCATAACAGAAAAGCAGACCTCGTTTTCAAGCTCTGAAAAAGCTATAATATCGCGGTTAACCTCAGGAGACAATACTATAACCTGCTTTGATTCAAGCCGCTTTATACTCCTGATTCTGTCGCGAAGAACAGCTGCTTTTTCAAATTCCATGCTTTCGCTGAGCCCGTTCATCTGCAATTCCAGATCGGTTATAACACGTTTATAATCACCGTTCAAAAAGGCTATCGCCTGATTAACATTTGCTCTGTACTCATCGGCGGAAATCCTTCCCGTACAGATGCCTGCGCATTTTCCGATATGAAAATTGAGACACGGACGAAACTTATTAAAATCACGCGGAAAAACATGCTTACAGCTGTAAAGACCGAATACGGAATTTATTGTTCGGATAATCTCCCATACCGATTTCGAGGATTGAAAAGGTCCGAAGTAACGATAATTAGGGTCGGTGCGCCGTCTGGAGAGCGTAAAGCGCGGAAAATCGGTATTTTTACTAAGCGCTATATAAGGGTATGTTTTATCATCCTTCAAAAGTATATTATACTTAGGGCGGTGCTGCTTAATCAGATTGTTTTCAAGTATCAGCGCCTCAAGCTCAGAACCTGTAACAATATACTCAAAATGGTCTACATTAGAAACCATTTTAAGCACTTTGGGCGAATGCTGGGAGTTAGACACAAAATACTGACTGACGCGATTTTTAAGATTCTTTGCCTTACCTACGTATATAATATCATCAGCGGCATTTTTCATTATATACACGCCGGGATTTGACGTGAGCACCGCAAGCTTGTCCTGTATTTTATTATTCACGGTGCCACCTCCTTAAAGTATTTTTATTATATCAAAATATAAACGCTTTTTCAATCGCAAATTGACAACATACGTCATTAAATGGTATAATAATATGCATAGCCATGATAAAGCAAAGGTGATATTTTGAAAAAAGCTGTAATTTTTGATTTGGACGGCACACTATTAGATACGCTCAAATCCATTGCACAATGCGGAAACATGACTCTTGAAAAGTTTGGGCTTCCCGCCGTTGCTCAGGATAAGTATCCTCAGTTTGTCGGACACGGAGTAAAGCCGCTTATACGCAAAATTTTTAAATATGTACATGCAGACCCGAAAATATTTGAGGATTTTCAACGTGAATATCTTCAAATATATAATGAAAACGGAGCTTACAATATTTCTGTTTATCCGGGAATATACGAACTTTTAAAAGAGCTTGACAAAAGAAAAATCAAAACCGCTGTACTGTCAAACAAACCAGATGTTATAGTTCAAAACGCCTGCAATGAATTTTTTCCTAATATGTTTGATATGGTATACGGACAGCGTGAAAATGTACCTGCAAAGCCTGATCCGTTTATGGTAACTGAAATTCTCGCTAAATTTAATATTGATGCAAAAGACTGCATTTACTGCGGCGACAGCGGTGTAGATATAGACACTGGGAAAAACGCAGGTGCGCTGACGCTTGGCGCTGCGTGGGGGTTTTACGCCGACACACAGTTTGCAAAAGCAGACGGTATCCTAAACTCGCCGCTGGATTTGCTTTTGTACATACAGTCATGATATTGTGGATTAACGGAGCTTTCGGAGCCGGAAAAACAACTGTTGCTAACGAGCTTAATCGGAGAATTGAAAATGCCTACATATACGATCCTGAAAACGCAGGCTATTTCATAAGAAAAAATATTCCGCAACAGATAAATACCGAAGATAATTTTCAAGACTATAAATTATGGCGGGATTTTAATTTAAAAATGCTTAGATTCATTGCTGACAGCTTTGACGGAACAATTATCGTACCTATGACAGTAACAAACAGACAATATTACGATGAACTGATTCTGAAGTTATCTGAACGCTATATCGTAAAGCATTTTATTCTATACGCATCTGAAAAAGTCATATTAAAACGGTTGTCCACTCGGTTTGAAAGTAAAAATTCCTGGGCAGCGGGAAAGGCTCGGGAATGTATCAGCGCTTTTAACAGCGATATACCGGGTATAAAAATCATGACTGACAATATGGGAATAGATGAAATAACACAGCAAATTGGAGAATTGTCAGGCATTATTTTAAACCGTGACAAACGCAAAAAGCTTACAAAAAAGTTAAACAGACTCGCTGTAAAGCTAAAAAATATTCGGTGGTTTTAAACATCAATAAATTAAATACCCTGCCGTTTTCGACAGGGTATTTTCATTAAAGACCTTATGAATCAGTCTGCAGAACCAGTATTATCCGAGGATATTGATGTATCGGATGAATTTTCAGAATTGCTTGCATCATCATTGACCGGTACATCTGTACCATCTTCAACTCCACCCATACTTTCAACGGTTTCATCACTTGGCTGATTGGTATTGTCAAGCACGGACTCCGGCGTTTGCGAGGACTGAACATTTTCAATTGACTGATTGGACTGAGGTTTATTATCAGCTGGAGCCTCATCGGTAACATCTGTTGAAGGTTCTTCAGTTGGCTCTTCTCCGTTCTCAATCGGATGAATATCAGCGTCAGCAGACGCTTCATTTGATGCAGGTGTTTGAATGGGTGGTACATCCAAAGCAGCCTCATTTGTTACATTGCCTGACTGTTCTGAAAGCAAATTGTCCGGCGGTGTATTTTCCTCACTTTCGCCAACAACATCTCCGTTTTTAATTCTTGTATCAGGATCGGAGGTACAGGTTCCCCAACTCCCCCTAAATGAATACAGTCCGCCGGTCTGTGAGATGTAAGTATAGACAAGGTGATTTCCGGTAGCAATCACATCTGTATATTTAGGTTCAAGCTCGTCGCACTGAATTACACAATAACCCTTTGTTGCAGTGCCGAAAGCCGTTATTGTAATCTCATATTTACTATCCTTGTATAAAAGAAACCTTCCGTCCGATTCAGGCGTTACAGTTTCTCTTGAAGGTTCGGTTCCTGCTACGTCATTGATTTTTTCAATAGTAACATTCACGCCGTAATCGGCAGATTTTATATCCTGAAGCCGTGTCTGCGCATTTGCACTAAACCACGCAAGGCTCATTCCAGCCATACACACAACACAAATCACAATGCCTATCACAGAAGGCATGAGCAGACGCACAATATTGCGATCCGTCAGCTTTTCATGCTCAGGCAGATAAAATAATGATTTAAAAAAACGCTTCATTATCACACGTCCTCCCGATAAAATATATCAGATTATTACTATAATACTTCTTCCTAAACCTGTTTATTCTTGCTTAAGGAATCAAAAGGCACAAGTTAAACTCATACCCTTTGATTCCTGCCCGTCTTTAAATAAAAGACGGGCGGAACATAAAACATAAATTATTTCTTAAACATTACATAAGCTTCTTCGCAGCTTATCGTTCTGTTAACGGTTGCACCGCAGATATAAATGTCGCCGTTTTCATCGGCAAAGGTGTTGCCGCCGGCATCTATACCGTCAATATTGATATAGTCAATATCAATTATGGAATTTGTCATGTTGGCTGATGAACCGAACTTGTTGTTGCGAATCGTAATCTTCACATCGGCATTTGAGCAATAATCTGCCTCAATGTGAATAAAACGATGACCTGTGACATTGTTGGAAAACTCACAGTTTGTAATAACAATCTCGGCACCTGCTTTAGGCGTTATCTGAATGGAATCCCATTGAGTATCTGCAAATTTACATCCGTCAAATACAACCTTGCCCGTAAGACCTGATGCGTATACACTTGACGCATTATTATTGGAATTTACAGGCTCAGCAAAGTTTACGTTTTTAAAAGTAACCTCATTATTCGCGCCTACATATACTGGATTTTCAGATATCGTATTTCCGTTGCCGTCAATGGTGATATTCTTATTAATTGAAAGCGTGCTCGAAAGCTCGATATTGTCTGTCAAAAGAATTGTATCTCCGTCGTTAGCGCCGGCAACAGCGTTCTTAAATTCCTCAGTATTCG
This sequence comes from uncultured Eubacteriales bacterium, assembly GCA_902492505.1. Classification (GTDB taxonomy): domain Bacteria; phylum Bacillota; class Clostridia; order Oscillospirales; family QAKW01; genus RGIG9041. The sequence goes on along the minus strand of CABULU010000029.1, from coordinate 5,339 downwards.
AAGCAGTAGCCTTCACAACCGTATACCAGTCGCCGTTTTTAACAACAGTATAGCCGTCGGCAACAAAGTTTGCCGCGGGATTCTCGCTCAAGCTGTTTGAAGGATCATATTTATAGAAAGAACCACCCTTTACTATGATTTTAGCCTGAGAATTATCCTTTATATTTAACGTCCATTTAGGAGTTACAGACTTAAATGTACCGCCGTTAATCTCGATTACACCAGTACCGTCAGCATAAATCAAATCATACTGAGTATCTGTACCGCTGATATCCTGTGTAAAATAACCGTCGTTTATAATAACCTTGCCATTGTAGGCATATACAGCCATTGCATAGCGGTCTTTGCTTTCAACAGCAGTAACGGTACCCTTACCGTTTACCGTAACAGTAGCGCCGCCGGTAGACTGAATTGCACCCCAGTCACCATCTGCATAGATAGGAGCCTTATCAAGATCAATGGTCATCTCTCCGCCGTCTGCGACGATAGGGTCACTGTACTGAGCATTTGCATCATAATCGTTTGAGCTGCTGTCAAACTCATGCGAAGCCTGCGTTGCAACAACCGAGATGCTGATGCCCGTAAGAGAAAGATTCATATACTCATTTCCGGCAGACTGCTTCATAGTACCGCGAATAACTATTTCATCTGATACTGCCTGAGGAGCAAGAAAACTTTCCGCCGAAAGCTCAACCGGGTTACCGTCTTTATCTGTGTAGCTGAAATCAATAGCTTCAAGCAGCTTAGCGCTTCCTACCAGACCATTAATGACAATTTTATATTTCAGTGCAAGATTACCGTTGTTTTTAACTCTGACAGCAGGAAGCTCATATGTACAGCCGGGTTCCCACAGAACAGCGTCCGTACCTTCCTTCTTAATCCAGTTAAGAGTTGCATCCTTATCAATCTCGTCGCCGTTATCGTCAATAAGCTGTACATCAAGCTTACCCGATGTAATACTGTTTACGTTTGCAGTCGCAGAATCGGTGAACCATGCAAAAGTAGAACCGATAAACATAGCAACACAGCAAAGCAGTGACAGCACGCTTAAAAGCAGTGCCTTTTTTGTGTTTGTTCTTTTCGTCATTTTCCATGACCCTCCATAACTTTTGTCGGCTTTATTTGATTTTATTTAGATATGCCCCGAAAAAGCCGCAAAAATCGGAGATATCTATTTTACTTTGTTATTTCCCTCATTAAAGGTTTAGTAAATTTAACTAACAGAGGATAGGCATGCCCCCTCCCGGTTTACATTTTTTGCCATTTGTGCAATTTGCATAAATAACCTCCTTTGCACAGTTTCCGAAATATCGGCAGTTTTATATGTCTGAATCGGTACCTGATACCGAGGAGACATCGTTTTCTTCAGAAGACCGCGGCGACGGCTGATTTACAGCCGACGATTTTGCTGATTCAAGTTCTTGGCGCAGTTTTAAAATTTCCTGCATCATTTTTTGAGATTCAAGACGCTCGGCTTCAATTCGGCTGCGTTCTTCATCCATTTCGAGCTTTTGCTTTTCACGCTCCGACTTCATCTCTGCAAGCTGCTCGCGCTTATATTTCTGAAAAAGTTTAATGCTGTTAATTCCCTGTACAAAAATCAAAATTAAAAACGGAAGGAAAATACAGACTATGTAACCCGGAGTGGTTTTCAAGAACCGGAAAAAATGACCAACGCCCGGCAACTTTGCCTTATACTGTCCTATAATCCTGTCGTATGTCACAACATTTGCATCGTCCGTATCAGTCGTTGTACCATAAGTCACAAATCCCGGATTTCCGTTGTCATCAGTTGTGAGACGACGAATTTTGTGAGTAACAATCGCACCATAGTTTTCGGTATTTGTCGATAAATATGATACAATATCCCCCGGCTTTAATTCAGCCGGGTCAGTTTCCCTGACAAATATAAGATCACCGGCGTCAAAATCAGTCGCACTCATTGAGTCAGACATTACAACAAAAACCTTATATCCGAAAAGACTGCGATCGGCGCGGTCAAAGGTTGAAACTGAAACAATAGTAAATACCATCATAATGACGGCAACCGTCATAACACACCAAACAATTATATCTTTTACAAGTCCAAGGATTTTTTTTGAATCCATATTTCTCCTCAATCTCCCTATGTGACAGAATGACTAAATTATCATTCAAACAAACGGTCGGGATTGTTCTTTGCCTGCACGGCATCCGCTCCGAAAGCAAATGACAAAAATGATTCGGATGTTTCCTTCCCGGCATTTTCAGGAAAATGAAATGCTATTTTCAAGGTACGGCGTTCACCAACGGCAAGCGCTGTTTGCGCTGCGGTGGTTTTTTCCTTTGTAAAAGCAGAAGCCTTGCCGGCAAATAATATATTATTTCCATCGTAAACCGTGACATCCAAAATGTCGGCAAGCTCACCTTCTATATCACTGAAATAAAGCTTATAATAAACGTCAATAGTACTGTCATTCTGTACAAAAAAGTCTTTATTTACCGTCATTCCGGGTTCAAAAACAAACTCATTTTCCTCAATTATAGAATTACCGTCATTGAGATTGATTTTGACCTCTCCGAGTGCAAAGGAATTCTCATCTACAGATACAACGGAATACACAAGTGCGATAGAAGTCACTAACAAGCAAACGGCAAGCACGACAACAGAAATGACGCTTGCTTTTAATTTACTTGCGGTTTTATTTGAATTTTTCATATTTAACGGTTCTCCTTTCTGGTTTTTACAAACAGAAGAACTGCAATAGCAAGAGACGACAAAGCAATAACTACCCAAAGAAGTATATTGGGATTATCACCGGTTTGAGGTTCGTCATCCTTATCAGGCGTTTTATCCGTTTCATCACTGTCTCCGCCTCCGCCGTCGGGTTCGGACGGCTCAGGCTCTGGTTCGGGTTCCGGCTCAGGTTCAGGAGGAACCAATGAACCGTCGTCCTCACTGCTCACCATCCAGTTAAAATCTGCGTTAAGCGACGATAACATATACTCGTTTCCGACAGATGTTGCAAGAGAAACCTCAATCGTAAAATCAACTGTTGTTTCATTGCCGTCAACTGCAGCAAGCTCCAACGGAAATTTCGTATCTTTCACCTGATTAAAGGGCGCATCGCACAAAACGTTTCCGCTCTGAGCATGAGTAACTTTTATATTAAGCACATCACCGAGATTTTTAACCTGATCGGTAACTTCAGGTTTAAAAATCAAAGTCACATCGTCTTTATGGTAAACCTTAACGCTAAAAGACTTTGTAATTATATCACTGGGGAACAAATTTTGCGCGGTAAATTTTTCGTTATCCGACGGATTATTTTTATGTAACTCCAGAGTAACCGACGCAGGCTTGTCCTCTGCCGGCGATGAAGACAAAAATGTCACAGGTACGGCGCGCAGAGAAAAAGATGATTCCGCCGACACATCTGCTTCCATTAAATCATCAACTTCCAAATCAGAAGCTGCCGCAAAGGCAAAGGCATTATCATCTCCTATTATATTATCCGATACACTTGCTGAGGACTGCACCGGCGAAAAATAAGCCAAATAAATATAACGCGCAGCAAGCCCGCCAGCACTCAAAACGAGCAGTACGGAAAGTACGATAATGGCAATTTTTAGACCTGAAGGTGTTTGTTTTTCCTTAGTATCCAATTAACAGCACCACCCTAAATACTTTTTTTTACAATATGGTAACAATTTTATCATAATATTGTATTATTCGTAATTATACCACGAGTTAATAAAAAAGTCAAATATTGCTTGCTAACATTTTATAGTATAAACTGTTATTTTTTGACAAAAATTTCAGTATTGGCATTATAAAACAACACCCCCGAACATTTCTTCAATCATTGAAATGTTCGGGGGTGAATGCTGTGGTGCGGGTAAGAGGACTTGAACCTCCACGAAGTTGCCCCCACTAGAACCTGAATCTAGCGCGTCTGCCAATTCCGCCATACCCGCTCATAAAATTTTGTCCGATTTTCGTCGGCTACCGACGTATATGATATACAAAATTTCATAAAAAGTCAAGTGTAAAATAAAAAAACTTATCTTTTAAAAGAACATGATACTTATTTACTTTAGATACTCCGCAGGGACTGAGTCGGCAAGAGCCTTTCCGCCTTCAAGGCTCGGATGCAAATTATCCTTACTGTTGTATACATCCAAAAGCGACATGGGTCTTTCGGGATTACACAAAGCGCCGGCAAAATCAACATATCCGTCAGCTTCATTTCCTGACATTATCCAATTATTGACGCTTTCACGTATAGTGTTGCGCACCTTATCATATGTGCGCCAATTACAAAACGGCGTTATAGTGGCTATGTATATTTTAAGACCGTATTTATGTGCGATATCAATATACCTGAGATAACCCTCGATAAGGTCTTCTGCCGTCGGCAAATCAGACATCGGGCGGAAAAGTACACCCTCTTGCGGATGAATTATATCGTTAACGCCGTGCAGGACAAAGACCCTGTCTGCACCCTTAACAGACGATATATCCGCTTCAAATCTTGAAACTCCGGCATGAGCATATTTCAAAAGCGAAAGATTGGAATACTCACGCAATACTCGGCTACCGCTAACCGCACGGCGAACAACAGAAATATCACTCCTGTTTTCGCCGAGAAGACGAAGCGCCAGCCATTCCGGCCAGGACTGCGCCGATATGGAATCGCCGAAAACGACGGCAGCCTTACAGTCGGCTGCCGCAAGGACTTCAACGGTATCCAAAAAGTAAGTTCTGACCGTATTTTCGGAAATAAGCGGCTCAAACTCTTTTGCATCACTGTAATCCCCTTTGCAGAACTTATTGTTTGTAAGAGGACCGGCAGTGCTTATCGATGAATGCATATCAGTATAATTTTCGAGATAAATACTCACGGCAATTTTTCCGTTAAACGCCGTGACAAAATCAATCTCATCGCTATAAAGATATGTACCCTTAGATATCTGTGCAGATTTGTTACCACCAAAAGTAACATCTTTTATTTCAGTCACAGCATTATTTTCATCTGATTTTCCTACCGTAACACGGTTAAGAACAATATCCTCATAACCATAAGTATTTGCAAAACGGAGTCTTATTCTTTCTCCGTTCATTGCTGTTGTTATAAAATACCGCAAAGTAATATCCTTTGCATAATTAGACGGGATGAATTCATCGCATGTTATAGAATTTCCCCAGACAGCGACCCATTTTTTATTATCCATAAATCCTCCGTTAAAATCAATTTGCGGCGACGAAGAATACGCCGCCGCAAAAATAAATCAAATAATTACATAAGCGAAAGATACAGCTCTTTGATTTCCGCAACGCTTGTATCGCGCGGATTTCC
>CABULU010000028.1 GCA_902492505.1 uncultured Eubacteriales bacterium | reverse complement strand
GCCGCTCTGGCAGTTGCCGCACAAATAAACGGAGGTGAGGGCTGATGTCTAAAGCAACCAACGAATCAGATATCGTTAAAGACAGAGAAAAAATTAATATTGCAGAGTTTTTCAAAAACGGTATTATCGAAAACAATCCGACATTTGTGCAGCTTCTCGGTATGTGCCCCACGCTTGCGACCTCCACTTCCCTTCTCAACGCACTCGGAATGGGCGCTGCTGCAACATTCGTTCTTATTTGCTCCAATCTGGTAATATCGCTTCTGAGAAAGCTGATACCGCAGAAAATACGTATTGCGGCATACATAGTAATTATAGCCGGCTTTGTGACCATGATTGACCTGCTGATGCAGGCGTTTGTTCCGGCTCTGTCCAATTCTCTCGGACTGTTCATACCGCTTATTGTCGTAAACTGTATAATTCTTGCACGCGCAGAAAGCTTTGCGTCCAAAAACAAGCCTCTGCCCAGTGCCCTGGACGGGCTTACCATGGGAATCGGGTTTACGATTGCGCTCAGCTGCGTGGCTGCGGTTCGTGAAATTCTCGGCAGCGGAACACTGCTCGGCTTTGAGCTGTTCGGCGGCACGGCTCCGCTTTCAATCTTTGCGCTGCCGGCAGGCGGTTTTTTAGTTCTCGGATTTTTTATAGCACTTGTTCAGTTTCTTAAAAACAGAAAGGGCGGTACGAAATAATGGAAATTTCACTTGCTTCTGTTTTTGTTTTAGCTATAAACGCCATACTGGTTGAAAATCTGTGTCTTGTGAAATTTTTAGGTATCTGCCCGTTTTTGGGAGTATCCAAAAAGACCGATACTGCGATCGGCATGGGACTTGCCGTCACTTTTATCATGACGCTGTCGTCATTTATCACATGGCTTGTCTATCATCTGATACTTGCGCCTGCCAAATTAGAGTATCTGCGCACAATCGCGTTTATTCTGGTCATTGCGGCGCTTGTTCAGTTTGTGGAAACAGCACTCAAAAAAATGATCCCGTCGCTTTACAGCGCTCTTGGAATTTATCTGCCGCTTATCACAACCAACTGCGCCGTGCTCGGAATTGCCATAACAAATATAACGGAAAACTACGGACTTGTATTTTCAATATTAAACGGAATGTTCTGTGCTCTCGGTTTTACTCTTGCGATTTGGATATTTGCATGCGTTCGCGAACGTATAGAGCATTGTGATATCCCTAAACCGTTTCAGGGCTTCCCTATTGCGCTTATTACGGCGGCACTGCTGTCATTTGCGTTTATGGGCTTTTCCGGCATGGAATTTTAGGAGGTAGCTTTAAATGATAATAGAAATTCTGATTGCCGCTGCCTGCCTTGCCGCCATCGGGCTGCTGCTGGGTGCGGCGCTCGGCTTTGCGTCAAAAGTGTTTTTCGTAAAAGAAGATGAACGCAAGACCCAAATACTTGAACTGCTCCCCGGAGCCAATTGCGGAGGATGCGGATTTGCAGGCTGTGCCAACTATGCAGATGCGATTGTAAACGGCGGTGAACCGATCAACCGCTGTCCGAGCTGCAACGGCGAGACATTAGAAAAAATTTCGGCAATCACCGGCGGAAAAACGGTTCAGGTAGAGCGCAAGGTGGCGCATATCAGATGCAGCGGCGGAAACTCGATTGCAAATAAAAAATATGAGTATTACGGTATGACAGACTGTGCGGCAGCGGCACGTCTGCTTGACGGGTTTATGGACTGCCGCTACGGCTGTTTGGGATTCGGGACGTGTGCGTCTGTCTGCCCCCACGGTGCAATCAGCATAAACGACGGCGTAGCAGTAGTCGATAAAAAAACGTGCGTCGGATGCGGACTGTGTGTTGACGCCTGTCCAAAGCACGTAATAGACATTATTCCGGCAAACGCCAAAATTTACGTACAGTGCTCCAACCATGACAAAGGCGCCGTAACACGGCAAAAATGCGCCTCCGGCTGCCTTGGCTGCAAAATCTGCGAAAAAACCTGCGAATTCGGAGCAATCAAGGTTACCGACAATGTTGCAAGCATAGATTTTTCACTCTGCACGGGATGCGGTAAATGCGAGGAAAAATGTCCTAAAAAGATAATAAAAATAACGCAGTAAAATCAAAGCATAAAACAGCTGATATAATAATCTCATACTGTAATTTCAGGTGTACCTGTATTACGCAAATTTTGATCAGCAAAGCGCAGGGATAATCCCTGCGCTTTTTATTAAATTTTCGCATATTAAAAAGATTTTAAAAAAATTAACACAATACGGTTTACTTTTAAAAATTCAATATATATAATAAGGTTTTCAATAAACAGTCTTCATACATAAATCAAAACTGTCATTTAAAATCTTTCAATTATCTGTTTATGGCCGGATTATCGGTGAGGTTTAAAATATAATCCACGGACACCCCGTAGAATTTTGACAGCCGTATGAGAACGTCGGTCGGTATATCCCTCTGTCCGAGCTCATAATTGCTGTAAACCTGCTGTGAACAGCTAATCGCAGCCGCAACCTCCTTCTGTTTTAAATCACGATCCTCACGTAGATCGCGTATACGACGGTACATTTTTTCACCACCCGCTGTAATTTGTTAAAATTATATAATACTGCATTTTGCGGTATTGACTTTTACTGCAAATTGCGGTATATTGTGATAAAATACGCAATAAATTAAGTAATCGGGGTTTAACGGACTTAAAAATGAAAGCCAAGAAAATATCAATTTTCATTATTTCATGTACATGCCTTTTGGCATATCTTACATTCGCGCTGACAGTTTCAATTAATATCAAAGATAAGCTTATACTCGGAAATCTGCCGGTCAGCATTGTATATCGCGACACGTGCAGCGCAAATCAATTTGATTCGCATATTATAGCATTGAAAGAAGCTCAATATTCCTGTCTTTTCGCAGACCAGTATTCCAAATCAAATAATAAATCAGTTATTATTACCTTTGACTGCATGATGGAGCACATATATACAGATATTTTTCCTATACTTAAAAAGCACGGAGCAAAGGCCACGGTATTCATACAGCCGGATAAAATAGGCATAAACGGTCAGCTGACGCGCAGACAAATCAAAGAAATGCAAAAAAGCGGACTTATAATGTTCGGCGTCGGCGCAAGCTATAACACGATTCGGCAGCAAAACATCCGCCAAACGCTTAAAGAACAAAAGCGTATCATTGAAAACATAACGCAAAGTTCATGCCGTATATTCGCCCTCACCGACAGTTTTTATGGAACCTCTTTTCATGTAAAAAGATACAAGAAAAAAGCGTTAAAACAGGCTGAAAGAGAAACGCGCGGCATTTACAGCTATATCTATATGACTGACCGTTCAAAAAGTTTAAACCGTTTTATTCCGCGTCTTGTCGTAAAAAACGGCTGTTCAGCCGATACGCTTTTATCCGACATTGCCGATTTCCGATAGTAACTTTACGCCCGCTTATGATAAGCGGGCGTTTAATTATCCAGGACACTGTTAAAATTTTGATAAACGATTGATATATACTTATATTAATGGTATAATATTTTAAGATTATTCTTAAAATCTGTGAGGTAAGAAAATGCAATATTCCACCTTTATCACCGCATCAGGCATTGTGCGCTGCGATATATTTTCAAACAACTTTAAGACGGACTGTATAACAGTAGATTTGTTTATGCCGCTTGACATTGAAACTGCCTCAAGTATAGCCCTGTTGAGCGCAGTTTTAAAACGAGGAAATGAAAAGTACGGGGAAATGGATAAAATAGGTGCATTTCTCGAAAAAAATTACGGCGCAACCATGTCGGTCACCACATCTAAGGCGGGCGAGCTTCAGTCATTATCATTTAGTATTCGTTTTTTAAGCGACAGATTTGCTATCGAAAAGGAGCCTGTCGCACAAAACCTTGTCTCTCTGCTCTATTCTTGCATATTTGAACCTATTACGGAAAACGGCGGATTTAAAGCGTCGTTTGTCGAGCAGGAAAAGCAGAATTTAAAGGATAAAATCGCCTCTATTATAAATGACAAACGCGTATACTCTCTTGAAAAATGCAAGCAGGCAATGTTCGAGCATGAAAAATACGGTGTATATGAGTACGGCGACATTAAAAAAATAGACGAAATTACACCAAAAGGACTTTATCGGTTTTATCAGAAACTTATAGGCTCTGCCGCACTGTTTATAAATTACGCAGGCTTCGAGCGTGATACATCGGGACTTCTAAAGCCGCTTTGCGAAAAATTTGAAGCTCAGAGCAGACCGATTGCCGAAACATCCGTCATTAACGAGGTTTCACATGTAAAGGAAGTCACCGAGGACATGAACGTCGCCCAGAGCAAGCTTAATCTCGGCTTCAGGCTCGGTAAAGCCGCACAGAAAGACTTGTTTGCCACAAAGATGTTTAATGTAATTTTCGGCTCAAGTCCCACATCAAAGCTGTTTATGAACGTGCGCGAAAAGCTGTCGCTGTGCTACTACTGCTCAAGTATATGTGATACACTTAAAAATGTAATGTTTGTATACAGCGGAGTTGAAACCGAAAACGTCGACAAGGCAAAGGATGAAATTTTAAAACAACTTGAACATATGAAAAACGGCGAATTCACAGATAAGGAATTTGACAATGCACGTGCATATTTAATCGACTCCTACGTTCAATCAGCAGATTCGCTTAGTGCGTTGTTATACATGCAGACCGCCGCTTATCTTGCCGGACACAAGCTGACAGATATTCAGCAAATAGAAGAAATAAAAAAAGTAACTCCCCAGCGCGTAATCGCAGTTGCACAGGAGGTCGTTCTTGATACGGTTTATCTGCTCAAGGGCGTCGGAGGTGACAAAAATGGAAACTAAAATACAATCAATATACAATAAAACGATGGATGAAACCTGCATCGAGGCAGTCCATTCATCAGGACTTACCGTTCGCATTGTCAAAAAACCGGGCAAGAGCAGAAAAACTGCAATGCTTGCAACAAAATACGGTTCAATAAACCGCGAGTTTGAATATAACGGAAAATTTATTACAATTCCAAACGGTACCGCGCATTTCTTGGAGCATAAGCTTTTTGAAGGAAAAAACGGCAACGCCTTTGATTTCTATGCAAAGACGGGAGCCAAGGCTAACGCATATACGTCAAACGATAAAACAGCATACTATTTCACCTGCACCGATAAATTTGAAGAAAATCTTGAAATACTTCTCTCATTTATATCAAATCCGTTTTTGACAGATGAAAACGTAGAAAAAGAAAAAGGGATAATCGGCCAGGAAATAAAGATGTACGAAGACGAGCCGTCATGGCAGGGTTATTTCGGTCTTGTAGGCTGTCTTTACGGCACGCATCCGGTAAAATACGATATTGCCGGCACTGTTGAGGACATCGCACCAATCACAGTAGATACACTGATGTCCTGCTACAATACCTTCTATCATCCCTCCAACATGGTGCTGGCAGTAGTAGGAGATGTTGACGAAAAAGCCGTGTTAAAGCTTTGCGACAAATATTTTAAGCCGGGCACCGAACTTAAAATCAATCAGAAAATCGACTGTGAGCCAAGGGGCGTCATTAAAAATTACACAGAAAAGATAATGCCGGTATCACGCCCGGTATTCTATATAGGAATAAAGGACAACGACACTCAGCTTTCCGGGAAAGAACTTGCAAAAAAAGAGACGGAAATCGAAATGCTGCTTGAGATGCTGTTCGGCACATCCACGTCATTTTATAAGGAGCTGTATGATAAAGGTATTATCAATTCGGAGTTTGAATCAGATTACGAAATGTCCGACACCTTTGCGTTTTGTCTGCTTGCCGGTGAAAGCGACAAGCCGCTGGAGGTATTGGAACGCGTAAAGAAAGAGATTGCAGATTTTTTGTCAAACGGCATTTTAGAGCAGCGCTTTATTCAAGTGCGAAATACGCTTTACGGTGAAATCATTTCGGCATGCGATAACGTCTCGGAAATTGCGAGCATGCTGATAAGTTCAAAATTTTCCGAGCGCGAGCCGTTTGACCGTGCTCAGATTCTTGCAGACATTACCGCGCAAGACATAATAAACCGCGCAAAAGAGCTGTTTTCACCGCTTGATATTGCAGTTTCAGTTATCAAAGGAGAATAAAAATGAGTTTCGTTTCCTAATCTCGGCATCGGTCAGATAAAACTTAATCCGACCGCTATAAAGATAACCGATAACATCTCAATTCAATGGTATGCTATAATAATCGTCATAGGCATAGTTACGGCATATTTTGTGTGTGACCGAATTCGCCGAAGATTTGATATTTCAAGTGATGATTTTTTAGATTGTCTGCTGTTCACAATTCCCGTCGCGTTTATAGGCGCGCGACTTACATACGTTTTGGGCGACCTTGAAAGCTTTCACTCGTTTTACGATATAATTGCCGTCTGGAATGGAGGACTTGCAATCTACGGCGGCGTGATTTTTGCAGCAATCAGCGTATTTATAATCTGCAAAATCAAAAAATGTGATTGGCGCTCAATGCTGGATATTATGGCATTAGGACTGCTTATAGGACAGATCATCGGACGCTGGGGAAACTTTGTAAACATAGAAGTTTACGGCATTGAGACAAACTTGCCATGGGCAATGGGTATCGGATATTACGGAGAAGGAGCAAGCCGGCTTGTTCATCCTCTGTTTCTGTATGAAAGCTTATGGAACTTAATCGGCTTTGTGCTGATTTACGGATATATGGATCTGCGCAAATTCAAAGGTGAAATTTTCCTTTGGTATATGGCATGGTACGGATTAGGCAGAGGTCTCATGGAGCCTCTTAGAGATTCCGAGTATAACCTGCACCTGTTCGGTGTACGAATTATGATGGTGCTTGCCTTTGCGTTGTTTGCGGCGGCTTTGATTGCAATAATTGTACTCAGAAGAAAGAGCCCCGGATATATCAAGGATAACACTATATCAAAAAAGGAAGAGGAAGCGCTCAGCTACCAAAAGCAGTTTCATATAAATAACGACGCGCAGTCTTCAGCAAACCAAGAAGAGCAGGAAGATACGCAGGATAATGAACAGGATAACAGCCGGGAGGACGAAGATGTCACAGAAAATTGACGGAAAAGAAGTATCACTTTTTATAAAAGACAAAATTAAAAGCCAGACAGACAAGCTCAAAAATGAAACCGGCTCGGTTCCGGGTCTTGCGGTAATTCTTGTCGGAGACGACAGCGCATCTCACGTCTACGTCAGAAATAAAAAGCTTGCATGCGAATACTGCGGGTTTTACTCTGAAAGCTATGAGCTGCCTGAAAACACTTCTCAGCAGCAGCTTCTGGAGCTTATCGACTCCTTAAACAAAAATAAAAATATTGACGGAATACTTGTCCAAATGCCGCTGCCGAGACATATTGATGAAGACACGGTTATAAATGCAATTCTGCCGCAAAAGGATGTTGATGCATTTAATCCGGCAAATGTGGGCAGAATAATGCTTGGAGAGTACAGCTTTCTTCCCTGCACACCCGCAGGAGTTATGGAACTGTTGAAATACTATAATATAGATGTAAGCGGAAAGGAATGCGTCGTAATCGGCAGGAGCAATATAGTGGGCAAGCCAATGGCAATGCTGCTACTGCATGAAAACGCCACCGTCACCGTCTGTCACTCAAAGACAAAGAAGCTTGCCGACGTGACAAGGCGAGCAGATATTCTTATATGCGCCGTCGGTCGTCCTATGTTCGTGACGGCGGATATGGTAAAGGACGGCGCCGTAGTTATAGATGTCGGTATAAACAGAAAGCCGGACGGCAAGCTGTGCGGTGACGTTGATTTTGAAAACGTCGAAAAAAAGGCGTCCTTTATAACTCCCGTTCCGGGCGGTGTCGGACCTATGACAATTTCCATGCTGATGCAAAATACTCTCACATCTTATAAACTTAAAGTGAAACGGAGTCAAAATAATGGGATTTAATGAAATTACTCTGCTTGAGCTAATTTTCGGACTGCTGATACCGCTTGCCGTAATTATCTTCTTTTTGCTGTCTAAAAACAGAGGAAATATTGCATACAACTCGATTGGGTACGGCTTTGTATCATTTTTAGCAAGTATAATAATAGTATTTATTATATTTACAATTGCTAATATGCTCTTTTTGTCCTCATTGGAATTCGGAGAGGACACTTCGGGAATGACAACGGTAGGTACTATTATCTGCGCGATGATAGCCATACTTTTTGCCGCATGCGAAACCTTTAAGATAATGACCATTAAAAAATTCCAGAAAAACGAAACGCGGTTTCTTTTGCCCGGAGTCGGCTTTTCGGCAGGCGTTATAATAGCACAGAACGTCTGTCTGTTTATCGGGCTTAATATTTTTAACAGATATGAAATGGATACTCAGTATGCGCTTTATTCCGGCGGTATACTATGTATCACGGGCATCATGTATCTTGTACTGTCATGGGCGTGCGAAAGTATCGTTAAAAGCTCGGCAAGCGCCGCGCCCGCATATGCTATTTCATCCGTTTATTATCTTTTCTGGATTGCCGCCATTGCATTCAGTAGGTCAACGTTATTGCTTTATATCTCATCAATATTTTTCTTTATTTTAGCATTTGTTTTAAGCGGAGTTTTTCTTTTTAAAGCACGCGGACATCAAAATATTATAGGTGACCAAATTGATAATTAATGCAATACTTTGCTACGGTGCTTCTGTACTGATAGCTGTCACAACGCTTTTTGCAGTGATATATTTTTTTAAAAAGACCAAAAGACGGTTATCCGTCTTACATACGTTTTTAGGAGCACTGAGCTTTACCGCTATAATAATCGCAATGTTTCTGCTGATGATGTACGCATTTTCAGAAAACTCTACCGCATATATGTCCGCACTCATGCCAATCGGAGCATATAAAATAACGATAGCAGTTCTTTTCTTCTTTATTGTCGGACTCTTGCGCTATTTTGCCGTAAACGCACTGTATTTTTCCCGAGGCAAAGAGGACAATGGTGTGTCTTTCATGGCGGGATACGGACTGGCAGGCGCATCAGTCACGGCGTTTTACTGCCTTTTTATGCTTGTATACGTATCATACAGCGCCGTGACAGATAAATTTGTTGAGCTTACAGAGGGTCAGGCACTGATGTTTGAAAGCGGTGCCGGAATCGCGGTATTTACTCCATTTGTGTCGCATATATTTGTAATAATAATATTTGCGGTTTATACTGCGCTTACACTGATTATTGCCGAGTTCATGTACCAGCATGCAAAGCTGCCGTACCGTAAGCGTTCTACATTTTTAATGTACATAATAACCAATACATGCGAGATACTCATGATTTGCGTTATATTGTTTGCAAGTTCTAAGGCCAGCGCAGTGACTATAAGTATTGTATGTGCTGTTATTGCCGTCCTTGCGGCATTGGCGCTGACAATGCTTTATAAGTATAAAGAAGAGCTGCCGTATAGCAAGCAGTTTGATTGAGGAGACACATATGATAAAGGTTTTACATATTCTGTCCGACAGCAATATCGGCGGAGCGGGAACATATGTAAAGACGCTTATTAAAAATTATGACCGCACAAAGTTTGATTTGTCCGTACTTGTACCGCGCGGCTCTGCTGTTATCAGACTGCTTGAAGGACTTGATGTAAATATTACAGAGGCGGAAATAACGCCGGACAAGTCGCTTGATTTGCGTGCCGTGCCCATACTTCGCAGATATATTAAGCAAAGCGGATGTGAGATTATTCATGCTCACGGATGCGCAACGGCACGAATAGCGGCAAAAGGTATATGTAAAAGCGTATTCACAAAACACACCTTGTCGGTAAGCGGCAGAGGTCTGCGAGGAGCGGCGGATAGGATTATGTACAGGCTTACAGGAGGATATGCAATCGCCGTATCAAAAGCAGCAGAGCAAAATCTTATAAATCTCGGGTTTAATAAAAAGAAAATATATACTGTATTAAACGGTGTAGCTGATATGCAGATACCGTCAAATGAACAAAAGGCTGCCGCTAAGCAGAGTTTCGGAATTGATGCTTCAAAATATGTTGTAGGATGCGTGGCAAGGTTTTCTCCGGAAAAAGACCATAAAACCCTGCTCCTTGCGGCACAGCACGTATATGAAAGATGCGACAGACTTGCTTTTTTATTATGCGGCGACGGTGGAATGCTCAACGAAATGAAAACGCTTGCAAAGCAGCTCGGCATTTACTCTAAATGCGTATTTACCGGCAATGTATATGATATTTGCCGTGCATATCATGCAATGGATTTATACTGCATAACATCACTGCATGAAAGCTTCGGACAGTCGCTTGCAGAAGCATGGTCGGCAGGGCTTGCAGCAGTTACCTCAGACGCAAAAGGCTTTACGGAAATATCGGAAAACAATGTCACATCCGTTATATGCAAAAGGGGCGACGCAAACGCCGTAGCGGAAGCCGTTCTGGATCTTTACAACAACCGTGAAAAGGCGAAGCGGCTTGCAGAAAACGGCAGGGCACTTTATAAGGCAAAGTATGACAGCAAGGTATTTGCCCGCGGAATCGAACAAGTCTACGAAAATGTTTGTAAAAAATAAAAATGACAGACAATAAATTGTCTGTCATTTTTATTTTAAACTTCCTTGTTTTCTGCGTCTGATTCTTTTTCCGTCACACCATCCTGCAAAACGGAATTTTCAGTATCTTCGGCAGCTTGTTCCGACGAAGAAATCTCCTGTACCTCAATGAATTCCCTGCCCTCCATAATGGCATTGAATTCGGCACCGCTTATTTTCTCCTTGGCAAGCAGTCTTTCAGCCACTTCCTTAACCTTATCTATATGTTCGGACAAAATCTGCTCAGCCTTATTATAAGCGCTTTCAATTATATTCTTAACCTCGTCGTCAATAATAGCTGCAATATGCTCAGAATAATCTGTTTTGTTGCCCAGCTCATATCCGAGAAATACCTCACTTGAATCACTGCCGTAAAGGATAGGTCCGACCTTATCACTCATACCGTAGCGAGTTACCATAGCGCGCGCTATGCTGGTTGCGCGCTGGATATCGTTTGACGCGCCTGTCGAAATATCATCGAGCGTGAGCTTTTCACTCACACGGCCGCCCAACAGCGACACTATTTCCTCGAACATCATATTCTTTGTAGAATATGAAAGATCCTCCTGCGGAAGACTCATTGTATATCCGCCTGCAAAACCGCGCGGAATAATAGAAATTTCATGTACCTCGTCCGCTGTTGTTAAGAACTTGTTTACAACCGCGTGCCCCGCTTCATGATATGCCGTAAGCCTGCGCTCTTTCTCTACAATCTTGCGTGATTTCTTTTCAGGTCCTGCTATAACCTTCATGACTGAATCCTGAATATCCTGAGCCGAAATTGTTTTTTTATTACGACGTGCAGCCAGCAGCGCCGCCTCGTTGAGCAGGTTTTCAATATCCGCGCCAGTAAATCCTACGGTACTCTTTGCAATATCCTTAAAGCTTACATCAGGCTCAAAGCTCTTCCCGCGGGCGTGAACCTTGAGTATTTCTTCCCGTCCGTTCTGATCCGGCTTGCCGACATAAATCTGTCTGTCAAAACGTCCGGCACGCATAAGCGCAGGGTCGAGAGTATCCACACGATTGGTAGCCGCCATGACAATAATGCCCGAATGTGCGCCAAAGCCGTCCATTTCAACAAGAAGCTGATTCAGGGTCTGCTCACGCTCGTCATGTCCTCCGCCTATACCGGCGCCGCGGTGACGACCGACAGCGTCAATTTCATCTATAAATACTATACACGGATTATTCTTTTTCGCCTGGTCAAACAAATCGCGCACGCGAGAAGCGCCGACACCGACATACAGCTCGACAAAATCAGAACCGGATATCGAAAAAAACGGAACCTGCGCTTCACCCGCCACAGCCTTGGCAAGCAATGTTTTACCCGTTCCCGGAGGGCCCACAAGCAGAACGCCCTTGGGAATACGCGCACCGATTTCAAGATATTTTCTGGGAGATTTAAGAAAATCAACAATTTCTTCAAGTTCTTCCTTTTCCTCATCGGCACCCGCGACATCGGCAAAGGTTTTGCGGTTTTTCTCATCCGAGCCCATTTTAACCCGCACCTTTGCAAAACCACCGCCGTTCTTACCGTTCATCTGCTTTGTGGTATACCACCAAACAAGAATTATGGCTCCGAACAGAAGCAGATACGGAATAAAGTTGACCCACCACGGAATGGTAAACCCCTCGCTGAAATCATAATTTTTAATAATTCCCGCTTCCTGCTGTGGAATTACATATTTATCTATAATAGTCGATTGAAAGAGCTGAAATGAAACTATTGTATGAGTGACGATAGTATCATCCTTAAGCTTACATGACACCTTCGCACCAACCATCTCAAACTCCGTTACCTGTTCCTCTTTAAAAAGATTTACAAGTTCACCGTAAGTAACAGATTTCGGCTTGCTTCCGCTTGATATAGCCGAAAAGACGGCGATTATAATTACCATCAGCACGGCAAGATATAAAAAACTACCTATGTTCTTTTTATTCTTCAAAACATTCTCCGTTCTCAGCCCCGGCGGCTGAAGATTTATATTTTAATTCTATGAATAGATTTCTTCTTTAAGTATACCTATAAAGGGCAGATTTCTGTAATACTCTGCATAGTCAAGACCATAACCGACAACAAATTCATCCGGCACGACAAACCCCTCATATCTGACCGGAACCTCTACCTTGCGACGCAAAGGCTTTGACAAAAGCGTACATACGCTGACAGACTTAGGTGAGCGGGATTTCAAAACCTTTATCAGATTGGAAAGAGTGACGCCGCTGTCCAATATATCCTCAACAATAAGTATATCAAAGCCGGAAACATCAATATCCAAATCCTTTATGATTTTTACGCTGCCGCTGGTGGACGTTCCCTTGCCGTAGCTGGACGCCGCCATAAAATCTATCTGTATAGGAATGGTAATTTTACGAATTATGTCCGACATGAACACGGAAGCGCCCTTCAAAACAGACAATACCAGCAAATTTTTACCGCGATAGTCTTCTGAAATGCGTGCGCCGAGCTCTGATATCTTATCTTCAAGCTCTTTTTCGCTTATCAGTACGGATTTAATGTCCTCTAACATTTATATTTTCCCCCGATTATTAAATAATTTCAATACAAATTATTTTTTTGCTTTCTGAGTTGGCACAAAAGCGGCTGTCAGCGCCGTATCCTTCGACAAATACAACGTTTCCGGCGCCGTTACGGATGACAACAAGGCTGTCGCGGCGAGAGCACGGAACTCTATCGTTTTTCAGCAGCTTTCTGAGCTGTGACGACGCAGCTCTGTCAGGGCAGAAAAACCTGTCGCCGTTGCGGCGAAAATCCGCATACAAAGTATTACCAATTTTATCACAGTCAACATATGCTTTTGTTAAGCCATTGTAAACTTCTTTTACATTTTTAATTAAAATTCGTCTGCCGCCGAAATTATTTTCTCCAAAACTAAGGCTTGCTATATTCGGATTCTTTTTCGGCAAGCGCATAAACTTCAAATGCCCGTTTTCGGTTACGGCAAACACATCACCGCGTATTTGTTCTTTAGCGTTAAAACGATTCAAAAGAGATTTTACCGCATCAAAATGCACGCTGTCAAGAATTATATCATATTCTTTTTCAAGTTTTTTCGTAAGCACGCGCCAAAGCACCGAATCGGGCAGTGTTCGCAGCATCGATATATCGTCTGTGCCGCATTCTTGCGCCACTGCCTCAAGTGCCGCATTGTCCTGACGCAAATTAGAAATTGCGCGAGATACCGTAGTATATGGGTCAAGCTCCGGACGTGACGCAAGTCGCGGGAGTATCTCATGCCGCAAAAAATTGCGAAGATACGCAGTGTCGCCGTTTGTGCTGTCGGTTCGCCAGTCAAGCCCCACTTTCGACAAATGCGCCGTGATTTCATCACGCGATATTTCCAGCATAGGTCTTATTATACAGTCACGCGACACAGGCACGGCACACAGACCGCGGCTGCCGCTGCCACGCAGAAGATTTATAAAAAAGGTTTCAACATTATCATTTTTAGTATGCGCAGTAGCAATTACGGTATTTTTGCCGCCTTTTAGAACAAGCTTTTCAAAAAATCTATAGCGAGCGCGCCGTGCGGCATCCTCAATACTCATTCCGCCGCAAAGCGAACCTACAAATGCGCCGTCCGTATACAACGGCACATTCAGACGAGAACAGAGTGAACGGACAAATGCCTCGTCTTCGTCCGACTCGTCCGCACGCAGATGATGATTAAAGTGCGCACATTTTAAAGAAATCTGAAGTGTTGCTTCAAGGTGCTTCAGCACTTCCAAAAGGCAGACAGAATCGGCGCCGCCGGAAACAGCGGCGATAACTGTCATGCCGGGCGTTATCAACCCGTTTTTTCGTATGAAATCAAGAATTTTATTATACAGCATAATTATAAATATTCACGCCTGCAAAAACCCCGCGCAGCGTTCATTACCGAGCACAAGACGCTACATTTTTGCAATATTGGTAAAGCGTGTAATACTCGGATTCCACGCAAGGTCAACAGAACCTGTAGGACCGTGCCTGTTTTTTGCAATGTCGCATTTCACGACACTGATGGAAGCGGCGTTTTCCTCGTCCTCTTCCGGTTTCCACAAAAACAAAATCGCGTCCGCGTCCTGCTCAATGGAACCGGACTCACGCAGATTGGAAAGCTGCGGCTTTGACTTGGTTTTTTCAGTTTCACGATTGAGCTGAGACAACGTTATAACCGGAACGTCAAATTCTTTTGCCATTATCTTAAGCGAGCGGGAAATGGCACCGACCTCGGTTGTGCGATTATCGTACCTCCCGCCGCCGGACATGAGCTGAAGATAGTCTATTATAATTAAATCGAGTTTTTTCATTCGGCGCAGCTTTGCTTTCATCTGCGCCACTGTAATACCCGCAGTATCGTCAAAATACACATCCGTTTTTGAAAGTATGCCGGAAGCCGTTGCAAGATTTGTCCAGTCACTGTCAGACATATCACCGTTACGGAATTTCATGTTGTCTATACCGCTCTGCGCAGAAAGCATTCTGTTGGCAAGCTGCTCATTGGACATTTCAAGAGAAAATACGGCGATTGTCTTTTGGGGCTTGTCAAGCGCGATATTCTGCGCGATATTCAGAGCAAAGGATGTTTTACCTATACCGGGACGGGCAGCAATAAGAATAAGGTCGCTTTTACCCAGTCCGGACAGCATCTGGTCTATCTCTCCGTAATGGGTCTGAAGACCGATAAACGCATTTTTGTCCATAGCAAGCTTGTGTATTTTATCGTAGCTTTGCAATATTGCGGATTTTATATGAGTAAGCGACGTATTGGTCTTTGACTGCATTATTTCATAAATGCGCGTCTCCGCCATATCGAGAATATCCGAAGCATCCGCACTCTGCTCATAGCACTCGCGAGTAATATCCGCACAAACGTCAATAAGCCTGCGCAGACTGTATTTTTCAACTATTATCTTAGCATACTCTCCGATATTTTTAGTGCTGGGTACAAGCTGCGTCATCTCATAAAGCACACGCTTGCCTTCATTTTCATCAAATATTCCCTGCGCCTTTACAGACTCCAAAACAGTTATAAAATCAATGCTCTTGTTTGACAAAAACATATCAAATATTATTTCATAAATCTGCGCATACTTTTCAACATAAAAGCACTGTGGACTGAGCTTGTCCGCAACAAGACTGATACAACTCGGATCAATTAAAATCGAACCTATAACGCACTGCTCCGCTTCAACACTGTGCGGCACTCTTTTAATGTCGGAAAGTTCCATTTCAGTTTTCCTTTACAACATTTATATTTACCTTAGCCGAAATACCCTTGTACAGTTTGAGCGTCACGGAATAGTTTCCAAACGCCTTAATAGTATCGATATCAACCTTTTTCTTGTCAATATCAACTCCGGTATTTGTTTTTAAAAGTTCGGCAATCTCTTTTGCGGTAACAGAGCCAAAAAGCTTTCCGCTCTCTCCGCCCTTGGCGCGCATTTCAAACGTTTTGCCGTCAAGCTTTGCCGCATTATCCCTTGCAGCCTGAGTCTCTGTATCGATTTTAAACTGCTGAGAGCTTTTTTTGCCCGAAAAATCGTTGTTGAGCTGAGCCGTAGGCTCTGCGGCAAGTCCTCTTGCAATGAGATAGTTTCTGCCATAGCCGTCCGACACGTTGATAACATCACCCTTTTTGCCCTTGCCCTTAACATCCTCCAATAAAACAACCTTCATATTATTTTTCCTCACTTTCGGGATTATTTAATATATCTATAAGCATATCGTACGCCGCGTTGACGCCCGTATCTTTAAGCTGTGCACCCGCTGCTCCGCGGTGACCTCCGCCGCCCAGTCGTTCCATTACGCGCTGCACGTTACCGTGCTGATCGCTGCGCGCGGAAATATGAGCGTCACCGCCCTCGGGATAAATTACATATGAACTTTCTATATTATTCAAATTCAACATCTCGTCAGCCGCCTTAGAAGCGATGAGCTTTATACCGTCAAAAGGCGCGTCTTTCCAGACGGACACAGCGTATTTTTCATTTATAACATGCGCGTCGGCTATAATATCTATCTGCTTTTTATAGCTTTCAATGTCACTTTTAAAAAACTCCTTTACTTCCGCCGTATCTGCTCCCTGTTTTTTCAGATACGCCGCCGCTTCAAACGTGCGTGCCCCGGTGCGCTCGGTAAATGTCTTTGTATCAAGAAAAATTCCCGACATCAGCGCGTTAGCCTCCTGGCGGGACAGCCGCAGATGCGGCACGCTCTCGCAAAGCTCACTGACCATTTCACAGCATGACGATGCGTTTGGTTCATGAAAGTTTATAACAGCGCCTTCAATTGCATTCTGTACGGTCTTTCGGTGATGGTCAATTATAACAACACGCTTGAACTCCGAAAACAGCTTTTCGCTCTCTACGTACTCAATATTATGTGTATCCGTTATAACAAGTAGTGAATTTTCGGTTATGAACCGCGGCGCCTGCAAAACATCAACAAACACATTCTCATAGCCCGGCAGCTTCATAAAAGAGGTGTACATGGTTTTTGAGAGGTTTTCCCTTGGGTTATAAATTATATACGGCTGCTTTCCGAAACTCTGAACACATTTTGCTATACCGATAGCCGAGCCTACGCAGTCAAGGTCGGCAAACTTGTGTCCCATGATAATTACATTATCCGAATTCTGTACATGAGCCATCAAAGCCTCGGCAATTATACGCACCTTTACGCGCTTGCGCTTTTGTGCGCCGTCGCTGTTACCTCCGTAAAACGTATACTTATCTTTATTAAGAACAACCGCCTGGTCGCCGCCGCGAGACAATGCCACGTCAAGCGCCGTGCGCGCCGCAATGTCCGTATCCTTTACGGAATCGGTGCCGCATCCTACGCCCAATGACAATGTGGCATGAAATCCGTCAACCGATATTTCACGGACGTCAGACAATATCTTAAATTTATTTTTCTCCAGCGACTGAAGATATTTCTGCTCGAAAATAACAAGATATTTATCCGAATCAAGCTTCTGAAGTATACCGTCCACCGATTTTATAAATGCGCGGACTTTAACGTCGACTCTGGTAATAAACGTAGATTTTTGCAGCTCAGTAACGGATGACGGCAGCTCGTCATAGCTGTCCACAAGAAGGTATGCCATGCAAAGCCGCGATGAACGCAGCTTCACAAGCTCGTTTCGGGTATCGGTTATATCAATCCAGTATACACAGTAAAAATCATCCTTGTTTCCGCCGCCCTGACGCATAACAAAAATACTGTAATGCCGCCCCAAAAACGTTATATCATGCTTTTGGGAAATGCTGTCCTGACCTATCGTTATCTGCGGTGCAATAATATCGAAATTTCTGCCGAAAATTTCCGGGATTTTATTATCCGAAAGCATTTCATGAAACAGATCGTTATACCAAATTATATCGCCTTTTGAACTGAGCAGCGTAACTGGCATGGGAAAGCGGGTAAGGCTTTCCTTCGACGCCTCGTCAAGATACAGCGTGATGCTCTGAAGATAACTGTAAAGCTGTTCACTGTGTTTTTTGCGCGAGAGGACACGATAAACGATGTAAGCCACGCCCGCCGCAAGCTCTGACAATGCAAGCCAGATATTAAAAAACACTGAAATTAACGGAAATACTATAAGCAGTCCGAAAATCAGATAATCAGGCTTATTAAAAGTTGAATACAAATTTTTTTTGTTCATAAAACCACCGTTCACGCCATATGTCTGAAAAACACACGGCAAAATCGGAAAACATTGTTAAAATTACGTCTTTAAATAAAAAGACCCTACCGTATAGTATATCACAAGTATATGGTAAAGTCAAATTATAACGATATAAAGAAATACAGAAAAATCCCCTAAAATTCTCCGTTTTCCGCAGCTGTAATTTTATTCACACGGCGCTCATGTCTTCCTCCGCGTTCAAACTCCCCTTCAAGAAACGCATTCAAAATCACAACCGCAAGTTCCTCTCCGATAACTCTTGCGCCGAGACACAAAATATTAGCGTTATTATGCACACGCGTCATTTTAGCGGAAAACGTATCGGAGCAGACGGCAGCGCGCACACCCCTTATTTTATTTGCCGCAATACTCATACCAATGCCCGTACCGCAAATAAGTATACCGAGATCGCTTTCACCCGAAGAAACGCTTTTCCCGACGGCAAAAGCCGCATCGGTATAATCACAGCCATCCTCCTGTCCGTCAAACAGTATTTGACACTCAATCCCGCGCAAAGCAAGCTCTTTTTCAAACCTTGTAACAAACGGCGTACCCGCTTTGTCACATCCCATGCTTACAATCATTTGTTGTTCCTCTCTTTCAGTTCTCTCTCCGCCTGTGACATTCTCAGATAGCAAAGCCTGATACGGTCAGCACGGACAGGCTGTACCAAAGCAGCGGCACGCGCCACGCTGAGTCCCTGAGTATACATAAGCTTACCTTCCGGAAAGCTTACATTATCAAAAACGTTTACGGCATTTTCAAATAAATACGCTCCGTCGCCCAAAATTATTACAGACTCGTGCTCACTGTAATTTTGCACACGTTCAAACACCTCATCCACCGCAAGCGCCGTGTCAGATAAAAGCCGCGTCAGTTTTTTACCTTCACTTTGAAACGCCGCAGTATATACCTGATGTCGCCTTGCGTCCATTACGGGAATTATAACAGCACGCCGTTCCAGCATATTGTAAGAAAGCGCTTCAAGTGTGGAAACCGGGCGGCAAAGACGCGCCCCTGCAAGGCCCATAACAAGCGCGGCACCGATACGCAGTCCCGTAAAAGAGCCGGGACCGGCAGTCAGTGCAAACTCATCTATCTGTGATATATCAACACCCGCAAGCCGAAGAACACTGTCCACCATCGGAAGCAGAGTCTGCGAATGGGTAAGACCCGCATCGGTAAAGCTCTGTGCGAGCAGCTCTCCGCCGTCTGTCACGGCAACAGCGGCAGTTTTCCCCGACGCGTCAATACTTAACATCTTCATAGGCTGTCAATCTCCGGAATAATAATTTTTCTGCCTCCGTCGCAATAGGACATATCAACATGAATTATATTACCGCAAAGTCCGTTATTGACATTCTCACTCCACTCGACAAGAGATATCCCGCTGTCTGCATAATCATAATAGCCGATATCATACAGCGCGTCGGCGTCGGTCAACCGATACATATCATAGTGATAAATAGTCACGCTGCCCTCATACTGATTCATAATAGAAAAAGTGGGACTTGTGACGGGACCGTCATACCCAAGTTCCCGGCACAGATATTTTATGAAGGTTGTCTTACCCGCGCCCAGCTCACCGGTAAACGCTACCGTGACCGGAGCCTTCAGCAGCGGGGCAAAAAGAGATGCCGCACGCGCGGTATCTTGCTCGGTTTTCAGTATTTTTTCCATACATCTCCAACTCAAAACTTATATCGTCACTGCATTTTCGCATCCATTATTCTTTGATATTATAACATTACATGGGACGCTTTTCAAGCATTTGACAGCTTTTACTTGTATTTTGGCGATAATTCCTATATAATAATTCAGTAAAATGGAAAAAGCAGAAAGGAGGCACGGCGTGAAGCGTTTTTTCTTATTCATATGGGACAACCTAAAGAAATTTGACCCCATACTTTTGGCGTTATCTACTGCGTCTGCTGTATTCAGCATATTTCTTGTAATGTCCGCAACATACAGCTTCGGTACAAAAAAATATGTTATAATACAATTGTCTGCCTTGCTGCTGGGTCTGTTTGCCGCATTTATTATAATACTTATCGATTATGAAAATTTAAGTTCTTTAAGTATTTATCTGTTCGGATTATGCGTTTTTCTGCTCGTTTTAACCCTGTTTATCGGTGAGGAACGGTTGGGAAACAAAAACTGGATAATAATAGGTCCCGTGAGCATACAACCGTCTGAATTTGTAAAGGCAGGCTTTATTGTAACCTTTGCGACTCATCTCAACAAGGTAAAATCCTTTATAAACAGACCGCGTGCCGTTATACCTCTATGTATTCATTTCGGTATCATTTTTGTCCTTATAATGCTGGAGGGTGATCTCGGCACGGGACTTGTATATCTTTTTATGTTTATTGTAATGATGTTTGCCGCAGGTCTGCACTGGCTTTATTTTGCCGTGTGCGGTGTGACCGCACTTGCCGCAGCGCCGTTTGTATTCAGCAAGCTGTCCGATTATCAGCAGATGCGTATTCTTGCGGTATATGACCCTGAGCTGGACCCGCTCGGTTATGGCTATCATACCATTCAGAGCAAAATTGCAATCGGCTCGGGGGGACTCACCGGCGAAGGGATATTCAGCGGAATACAAACACAGTACAGCATCCTGCCGGAAAAGCAGACAGACTTTATTTTTTCCGTCGCCGGTGAAGAACTGGGATTTTTCGGCTGCACATTGATTTTAGTTCTTTTGACCGCAATCATAATACGAACTTTTTATATAGCAAAAAACGCCCGTGATTTCACAGGTATGCTGATATGCGCCGGAGTAGGGTCCGTCGTCTTTTTCCAGGCGGCGGAAAATATCGGCATGTGCCTGGGACTGCTGCCCGTTGTCGGAATAACTCTACCCTTTTTCAGCTACGGCGGCTCGTCCATGCTTGCGGGCATGTGTCTTATCGGACTTGTAATGTCTGTCAACTCACACCGCAAAGGCGGATTTTTCAAAAAATAATAAAAAATAATATGATAATATAAAACTTACTAATCAAAAAGGAGTAAAAAATGGCAGTTAAATTAATTATTGATTCAGCCTCGGACATAACGCCCGCAAAGGCAAAAGAAATGGGAATAATCCACGTACCTATGAGTATTACATTCGGTCAAACGCAATATCTTGACGGAGTGGAGCTTGACCCGAAAAGATTTTACGAACTTCTTATCGAAACCGATACTCTGCCGAAAACCGCTCAGATTTCACCGTATACTTTCGAGCAGGAGTTTGAAAAAGTAATCGCTCAGGGCGACACGCCCATTGCAATTACAATTTCCTCAAAGCTTTCCGGTACATATCAAAGCGCATGCATAGCTGCTGAAAAATTTGAAGGCAAGGCATTTGCTGTTGACAGCCTGAACGCAGCGCTCGGTGAAGCAATCCTTATATATTGGGCGGCAGAGCTGATAGAGCGCGGACTTGAAGCGGATAAAATCGTCGATGAACTCAACGCAGCTAAAACCAAAATTAAACTCATTGCTTTACTTGACACATTAGAGTATCTGAAAAAGGGCGGCAGGGTTTCTTCAGCCACCGCATTTGCAGGTGAGCTTTTATCAATCAAGCCCGTTATATCTGTAATAGACGGTGAAGTAAAACCTATCGGAAAGGCACGGGGTTCCAAAAAAGGAAACAACCTGCTCATGGAGCTTGTGGAAAAAAGCAGTGGCATTGACTTTGACATGCCTTACACACTTGCATATTCCGGAACAAGCGACAGTATGCTTAAAAAATACATTGAAGACTCCGCTCATCTGTGGCAGGGAAAAGCCGAAAACCTGCCAGTGCTGGAGATAGGTGCCACAATCGGTACACATGTCGGTCCCGGCGCCATTGCCGTCGCATTTTTTGAAAAATAACTTAAAAACATAAATAGCAGGTTCTATTATTGCTTTCTGTACTTTCCGGGAGTTATTCCCATATGAGATTTAAAACAGCTTGAGAAATAATGCTCATTGGAAAATCCAAGCGAGCCTGCTATTTCACGGATAGGCATACGCGTATCCTTCAAAAGCTGGCAGGCAGCCTGCATTTTGCGGCGCAGAGCATATTCGTAAGGCGCTATCCCGAAATTCTTTTTGAAAATACGTATTGTTTGAGAGGGAGAACGATAAATCAGTGCTCCAAGCTCCTCTATTTTAACATGACGGTGATAATTGGAATCGATAAAATCGCGAAGGGTTACCGCATCCTCCGAATACCTGTTATCGTTCTTATAAATACATTCCGCCATACACTGTATTATTTTATGTATGATAACGGCATTTTGATTTTCAACCGATTTTCTGTCAATGCTGCTGGAGACATTGCTGACAAATTCCTCAAACAGACTAAGCGCGCGGCAGTTGTTAAACAGCCGTATATCCGATACACCGTACTGCTCTGTAAGGCTGTCGATAAGGCTCCCGCGCACATTAAACCAAATTTTTATCCACGGATCGGCAGCGTCCGAATAATAATAGTGATCATCTCCGGCACGCAGAAAGTACACATCACCTTCTTTGGGATGAAGTTTGCCTTTTGATGTCACAATCGTACCCCTTCCCTTAATCACATATTCAAAGCAATGAACACGTGAATGAGGACGGTTAATAAGATAGGTGCCGTCACAGTAGGATGTTCCGCAAAGCTCTATGCCGAAAACTTTGCTGTCGGTTTTGGGAAAGCTTTTAAGAATTTCTTTCATGCGTGTTTTTCCAACCTTTTTGACCGAAATTCGGATTGATTTATTATTATAATAACACTATAATGAACTTAAATCAAGCAGGAGGATAGAATTATGTTTAGACCGGAACACCCAAATCCCGCAAAAAAGCACTCAAGCTTTATTAACCTCAATGGTACATGGGAATTTGAATTTGACAACACACTTGTCGGTATCAGCAAAAAGTATTATGAAAAAGCTCATTTGAGCGGAAAAATTGAAGTGCCGTTTTGTCCCGAAAGCCGGCTTTCCGGCATTGGAAACACGGATTTTATCAACGCCGTATGGTACAGACGTGATATAGATATTCCCAGAGAAGCGCTTGACGGAAATGTGCTTATTACCTTTGGAGCCGTGGATTATGAAGCTATAATATATATAAACGGCAGCGCCGTATGCGAGCATACGGGAGGATATACCCCGATAACAGTAAATGCTACCACATTTCTGCATGAAGGCATAAATTCGCTTTGCGTATATGCCAAGGATAATATAAGAAAAGGTATCCCGCACGGCAAGCAAAGCGAGCTGCTGCATTCACATAACTGCGACTACACTCGTACAACCGGGATTTGGCAGACAGTTTACATGGAATTTCTTCCTAAAAGTTACATTAAAAATGCCGCGCTTACTCCGGACGCTGAAAATCAGAGCGTCAGTGCAGTCATCGAAACAAACGGCGCCGGCGAGCTGATCTTTGAAACGTTTTTTGAAGGCAAGCCTATGGGTAAAGCCACAAAAAAAACAAGCGGCGGCACAGTTTTACTTGAAACGAAACTTGCCGAATCTCACCTTTGGGAGGTAGGCTGCGGAAGATTATATGATGTAAAAATAACCTTTGAAGGTGACGTTTTCGAAACTTATTTCGGTCTGCGTTCGGTACGACTGAGCGGTAAAAAATTCCTTATAAATAATAAAAGCGTATTCCAAAAGCTT
>CABULU010000027.1 GCA_902492505.1 uncultured Eubacteriales bacterium | reverse complement strand
CGGTAATGTATTCGACCTCTACGGAAAGTCCCATATCCTTTACTGCCTGCTTTGTGTATTCAAATTGTTCGTGACAGGATTTACAACCTGCCAACACTTTGATACAGCAGATTTCTCCCTCTTTCAAATCAGGACAGCAATCGTTTGTAATGCTTTCTGCTTCGCTGGCAGCACAACCGCAGCTACAAGCGCAAGCAGGTGTTTTCTTTTCTTCTTCCTTTTTCTTTCCAAAGTTAAATAATGCCATAATAATAACCTCCTAAAATTAAACAATTAAATATTGTATTGCGTTGAAAAGATAGCCTACAATAATAATACCAGCAGCACATATTCCAATGAAAATACCAAGCAGTTTCGGTTTGACCGCCTTGCGAAGCATAATCATTGAAGGGAGCGAAAGCGTAGTAACGCCCATCATAAAGGAAAGGACAACGCCGAGCAAAGCACCTTTTGCAAGCAGGGCTTCTGCAATCGGAATTGTACCGAAAATATCCGCATACATCGGAATACCGACTATCGTAGCAAGAATTACGCCAAACGGATTATTTTCGCCAAGTGCTTTGACAATAAATTCTTCAGGAATCCAGTTGTGAATGAAAGCACCAATGCCCACGCCAATCAGAACATAAGGAGCAACCTTTTTAGCGGTTTCAACAACCTGTTCCCACGCAAATTTCATACGGTCTTTGAAATGCAGCTCCTCCTGCGGAACATCAATTGAGTGACCGTTTCGGATATATTCTTCCACTTGATTATCGAGGTGCAACTTTTCAATTAGCGTTCCGCCAGCCACAGCGATTACCAAACCGAATATTACATATAAAACAGCAACTTTCCAGCCGAAAATACTCATCAGTAAGACAAGGCTTCCGAGGTCAACCATCGGCGAAGAAATCAAAAAGGAGAATGTAACGCCAAGCGGCAAACCTGCGCTTGTAAACCCGATAAACAACGGAATGGAAGAACACGAGCAAAACGGTGTTACCGTACCGAGCAGAGCGGCGATGATATTCGCCCATATTCCGTGAAATCTGCCGAGTATCTTTTTAGCTCTTTCGGGCGGGAAATAACTTTGAATATACGAGATAATCAAAATCAAAACGCCAATCAGTACCATAATTTTTATGGTATCATAGATGAAAAACTGAATACTCGCTCCTATTTTGCCCGTGGTATCTAAACCGCAAGCGTTCAAAATTGTTTCAATGAGACGATTCAGCCAGTTCATACCGAGGACTTCATTTTGAAAAAAGTCCCAAATTGTTTTTAGTGCCTCCATAAAAAGCTCCTTTCATATAGTCATATTGAACTATGTCGATTTAATATTCCGAATATAAGTCGTGCGGAAAAGCATTCAAATAAACTTCCTCACTTTTCACAGCACGACTTATTTTCGCTTTCAACATCAAGTGTTGTCAACTGCCGCAAACATTCTTTTGCCTGTTCCACACCTTTTTCTGAAATAGAATAGTGTGTCCATTTTCCCTCTTTGCGCCCGACAACTATTTCCGAGTCACAAAGAATTTTCATATGGTGGGAAAGCGTAGGCTGTGTGACATTGATTTCTTCCAACAGCTTGCAGGCGCATTTTTCACCTGAACGCAGCAGTTTTATAATCCTAATGCGATTTTCATCACAAAACGCTTTGAAAATTGCCGCAATTCTTTTTTCATCCATCTCTCTCAATCACCTCCTATAGATAAATGTCTATGTGTTATTATATGCACGACAGCGTGAATTGTCAATACCTTTTTCAAAAAAGGCCTTGATTTTTCACCCGTGGTGTGTAAGCTGTGACTCACACAAGGCAACAGCCCCAGCACAAAATGAAAGGTGGAAATGATAATGAAAACAGGAAAAATCACAGCGAAACTGAGGGACGCGGTTCCGGTTTGCCTTATGGTAAACGGCGAGGAAGTCAAGCGGTATAAGAACATCGAGCTGCCGGACGCACTGAAAGAGGTGGAAATGACCGACTTCCATTTCAACGTACACATGGATGGGAAGATCACCTTTGAAATCCACTATGAGGAAGGCGCACTGCCGGAGATATTCCCGGAGGCCCGCACCAGAGTAAGCCGAGCGGCGAAGGCCGCAGCCAAAGCCGCCGCACAGGAAAGCACAGAGGTTATGGCCGTGGAGGCTGCCGAGCCGGAAATAGAGACCGCGCTGCAAGAAAGCCCACAAACCGACGAAATCCCGGCGGAAGATCCCGGTGAGCCTATCACGGTGGGAAATGAGCCGGAAGGCATCGAAGCGGCCTATAATGTGACAGGTGTGCGTCGCAAGGAGCTGGTGGCAGCAGTAGGCGACTTCATTGGCGCAAAGCCGGAATATCTGAGAGCGCCGACATACGCTTTCGCAGTAGGAAGCTATAACATTGACAAAGAAGGAACCTTGACCGGCCCGGAAAATCCGGCCCTCATCGAAAGCCTGAAAGAACAAGGTTTCATTGCCGCAGAGTAAAACGAGAAGGCCCCGCTTCGGCGGGGCTTTTCCTGTTCTCGGTGAAAAAGATATGTTTTAAGTCCTTTAGAGCTTGCTTTTTGACCGGTGGTGTGTAAGCTGTCACTCACAGAAATAAAACATATCTTTAAGGAGGACGCAATCATGCTGCAAATATCTGAAATCGTAAGAAAAACCGAGGAGATGTTCGACCTGTTCAACGAGCATTTTTACGAGGGCGAGTTGAGCCGCCCGGCCATCACTGTATCGCCGGACGGAGGGCGCGGGGCTTATGGCTGGTGCAGTATCAACGAGATATGGAACGCCAGCGGAGAGAAATATCGGGAAATCACTCTCTGTGCCGAGTACCTTGACCGGCCCATCTTCGAGCTGGCAGCCACGCTCCTGCATGAGATGGCGCATCTCTACAATCTAATGTATAGTATTCAAAATGTAACTACCAAATCAAATATTTCCGTAATAAACCTTCCTGGCCATCATCTTTAATCCTTTCAACTGCGTACCGCAACCATTCATCCGGCGTTGGCATCTCTCCGGCACAGGGAATTTTTCTCCATTGCTCTCTTTTGACCGGATCGTTACTATTCCAGCCCTGCTCAATCCTTTTAGAAATAATCGCTCGCATTTCCTCAACTGAAATGTTTCTCTCCCGTGCCATTCTCTCAAAAATATGCTCCTGCATTATCCTGCCTCCAGTCTTTTATGAATAGTATTTCCATCATCTACAATACTATAACTGCATAAGCCCCTTTTAGGAAATATGGTAGCTACCGATTGTGACTATTATACCACCTTTCTGGGACTTAGAATAGATACAGATAGGTAGGTGATGATATGGATGCGCAGAAACGAATCAGAGAACTGATGGAGGAACGGAACTGGACGGACTATCGGCTGGCAAAGGAGGCAAACCTTTCCCATTCCACCGTTACAAATATGTTCAACAGGAATAACGCACCCACGCTGCCAACTTTGGAGGCAGTATGCAGGGCATTTGGCATCACACTGGCCCAGTTCTTTGCCGAGGGTGAAGAATCGCGATTGACTGAAGAGCAACAGAAACTCTTTTCAAAATGGAGTACCCTGACAGATAGGCAAAAGCAAATCCTTCTTGAACTAATGGATGCTATTTGAAGCACATCGCTCCCACACTGGGAAAGATGTGCTTTTCTTTTGTCATTAAAAAAAGCCCCTGCTAACCGCAGGAGCGAAAACAAAAACTTTATATGTAAATTTGAAATGCACCCATTCACGCAATTTGGGTGCATTGTATCAATTTATGGTACGCAAGCCACGGCGGATATCATAGCATATCTCGCCTCCCTGGGCATCTCCACTACCCGCAAGACGGTGGCAGAGGACGCTGCCGAGCTGCAAAACAGCGGCTTTGATGTGGTCTGCAACCGTATCCGCCAGAACGAATACTTCATCGGGACAAGGCATCTGGAGCTTGCCGAGCTGAAGCTGCTGGTGGACGCGGTGCAGGCAGCAAGGTTTATCTCCCCCAAAAAGAGCCGCGAGCTGATCGGTAAGGTGACGGGACTTGCAAGCCCCCATCAGGGAGAGAGCCTCAGGCGCAGCCTCTTTGTGGACGGCAAGGCAAAGACCGTCAACGAGGCTGTCTATTATGCCGTGGACATCCTGCATACGGCGATCCAGCAGCAGAAAACCGTCATGTTCAAATATATCGAATACACCCCACAGAAGAAAAAGCGGTATAAGCACGGCGGACGTATGTATGTCCTCTCTCCTTACGATATGGTTTGGAACAGCGATGCCTACTATGTGTGCGGCTACTCCGAGAGCCACGGCAAGGTGGTCACCTTCCGGGTGGACCGGATGTGCCGCCCGGAACTGTCAGAGAGCGCCTTCTGCCCAAGGCCGGAGGGCTATGACATAGGCAAGTACTGCCGCCGTGTCTTCTCTATGTACGACGGTGCAGACTGCACCGTGGAGCTGAAATGCGAAAATGGCCTCATGGACGATATCGTAGACCGCTTCGGGGAGCAGGTACAGACGGGACGGTATGACAGCAGCCATTTCACCGCCTGCGTACAGGTATCGGTCAGCCCTACCTTTTACGCTTGGGTGTTCACCTACGGCGGGCAGATCGAAATTCTGTCGCCCGAACCGGTAAGACGGGAGTACGCACAGCGACTGCAGGCTGCCTTAAAACAAGCGAAATAGCAGGAGCAAAAATCGGGATGGGTTCTGAAACGCCCATCCCGATTTGACTTTTCCAAAATCTATTGAAGCGGATGGGACAAACCGGTATAATATACCTATCCCGAACGCTTCGTTCGGATATGAGAAAAGGAGGTGCCGCCATGCGCTGTAAAAGCGAAGAAACAATGGAGCAGATCAAAAACGCTGTGGAGGAATTTTATTTTTCCCATTACCGATCCCCTTCTATCGGCGAGCTTGCCGCAGAGGTAGGCTACGCGAAAAGCACCGTACACAGCTACCTTTGGGAGATGGATAGGCGCGGGCTGCTCTCCTACAACGGCAAGACTGCTGAAACCTCCGTGACGCGGAAAGCGAATGCGGAGGTTGTCCTCACCCCGGTGTTGGGCGGCATCTCCTGCGGACAGCCGGAATACGCGGAAGAAGACTTTGAAGCGTATGTGGCACTGCCCACGGCGCTGTTCGGCAGCGGAGAATTTTTTCTGCTGCGCGCCAGAGGATATTCCATGGTGGAGGTTGGTATTGAGCCGGGCGACCTTGTAGTGATAAAAAAGCAGAACACCGCTGACGAGGGTGACATCATCGTTGCACTGGTGGATAACGAAACCACCCTCAAGCGCTTTTACATAGACCACGAAAAGGGCTGCATCCGGCTCCACCCGGAAAACAGTACCATGGAGGATATCTATACCGACCGCTGCTATGTCCAGGGCGTGGCGCAGCAGGTGATCAAGCAGCTTACATAGCAAAAAGGAGGGAAACTGATTGATCAACTTTATTTCACAGGCAGAAATCGAAGAACTGTGCGAAGCGATGCTTCGTCAACACCTCGGTCAAGAGGAACCGATCCCGCAAAGCGTGGATATCGATGGCTTCGTGCAGAATTATTTGAAATGCCGCATATTATACGAAACCTTTGCCGAGAATGATCCCAATAAAATAGGATTTACGGGTGACGGACGAGCGCCTTTGAAAATAAAGCGGAACGGACAGGCTCTCTCCGTGGTATTCCCATTCAAAACCATTGTGCTTGACCGGTATCTGCTCCGTCCGGAAGAACACACGCACCGGCGGTTCACACTCGGCCACGAAGCCGGACATCTGATATCCATGCGTATTAATCCGGAGAGCGCCGCCTGTTTTCACCGCACCCATGACAGGGAACGGACATACTCGCTGCAGGAAATGCAGGAGATGTACAGTATCAGCGAATGGCAGGCAAATACCTTTTCTGCCTCCCTGCTGATGCCGAGGCCGGTCATGTACGAAACACTGAAAAGGTTCAACGGCGGAAAACGGCTGCCGGTTAATGGGGAAACCGTCTTCCATCCAAGAGAGAAAGTCATCCTGCAAAAGATGGCGGATGCTTTGGAGGTGTCTTACACAGCCCTCGTGATCCGGCTGCGTGGACTCGGACTGCTGAATCATCATGACATTTCCGAATATATCGAAAAGGAACTCCAGTTGGAAGGTAACACCTCATGAAACCTAATGCTTACCGAGCTAACGAGGAAATACGCATGAAAGCGGAATTGTCCCGCAAGGAAGCGGAGAGCCTGATCGAACGGGATCTGAAATATCCCGAATGCGGATATAAGGCAGGCACGGTTTTTTCCGACTGCACAGGGCATCTGACTATCCGATGCCGGAAATGCAAAACGGTATCCGTGCTGAATCTTGCCTATTTCCGCAGGCACCGCCGCAGAAAGTATAAAACAACAATAAAATAAAACCATAAAACTCTATTCGAGCAAGCGGAGAAGACCGGAAACGGTCAGGCTGCCAGGCGCCGTGCGAGTCAGAATGATACGGGCATATTGTATCAATCTGATTTTCACGGCGCTTTTTTGTTTGCTCGGATACTCGCACGGTAAAACGGAGTCCTTCCCCGGCTTGTTCGGGAAAGGACTTTGTTTTGAAAAACACATATTTAATCAACAAACCGCAAAAGGACGGCAAGGCGGCACTCTGCGCAGTCACCGCAGCGGAATGGCTTGCCGCTGTAAACGCCAACCGCTATCTTCCCACCGAGCATCGCCGGTATTTTATTGCCGACTGCATTGAGGACGGCAAAGAGATTGACCGGATGATCATAGAGGTATCTTACGCTGAGTACAAAAAATGGAACAGCCGGCATTCCATAACGGAGCGCAGCCGTAAGGCAGGAAAGGAATATCAGTTTTTATCACTGAACGCCGTTTTGAACGAAACCAATGACATTACACTTTTGGAGTGCCTGCGTAGTGCGGAAGATATGGAAGCCGCCGTAATCAGTGAAATGATCATGGACGAGCTGAAAAAGCAGCTTTTTGCGTGGAAACCATGGGCTGCGGATCTGCTGGCGTATTATCTCGCCGGAAAAAAGAAATCCTGCACAGCGGCAATGGCAAAAAAGTACGGCGTATCCGAGCAAGTTATCCGCAAATACAAGCGGCAGTTTGAGAAATTCGTAAAAAATTTTTTTGAGGGCGTTTCGTTTTAGCCTTTTCGTGTTGTGGAGGAATAGTGAGGGAGAAAAATCTCTCCTTTGTTCCTTGACAACAGAATAGCACAGCATACCCATTACTTCCCCTCTGCTGCTGGCAAAACCGGCAAGCCATATGAGATAATACTCAGACGCTGTGGCGCACCCACCGCGAAGGCGATAACAGGCAGAGGCATTAAAGGTACTTGCGTCCAGTCCTAAAGCCGAGCGTGATAAAACCGTCGCAGCAAAGGAGGGCGTCCCGCAGCGATCCTGGGGGTGGTGAGATTCCAATGAGGTCAAATGCATGACCGGTGGGTGTGTTCCCGTATATCCGAGGGACGGCGTGGTTCAAATATCGGATAGACACGCAAAACGATTGATACAAAATAATACAGCGGCCGCCTGCCCAAAACACGACAGGCGGCCGTTTTTACTTAATATACGGAGGAACACAGATGAAACAGGTAAAACGCGGCGAGATATATTACGCCGATCTATCGCCTATTATTGGAAGCGAGCAGGGCGGTTTCCGTCCCGTCCTTGTGCTGCAAAACGACAAGGGCAATCAATATAGCCCCACCACTATTGTGGCGGCCGTTACAAGTAAAAGAGAAAAAGCGGGGCTTCCCACCCATGTTAAGATTACCATCGATGGACTGAAAACATCGTCCATCGTCCTACTGGAACAACTTCGGACTATAGATAAAACAAGGCTTGGCGATTATGCCGGTAAACTGAATAAGGATACAATGGGAAAAGTTGATCACGCTCTCATCACCAGCCTCGGTGTCAAATGCATGGAGGTGCTGTTATGATGAAAAATCTATCAGACAAAGACCACGCCTCACTTGCCTATGGGCTGAATATGCTTCGCCTTCTGCTGTCCATGAAGCTGATTACCGAAGAAGAATACAACAATATCGTACAGTTGCAGACGGAACATTATGATCCGCAAAAAAAGTTATGTCTTTTCCTTTAATTCTCGCCATTCTCGCTGGATGTATGCGAACTCATGTGGTATCCTTCGTGTTGCCGCAGAGAAAGCGGTAATATGAAAAGCGGAAAATCCGCAGAAAGGAGAACAGCATGGGAAAAACAATTACCGAGCTGACAGCCGGAAAACAGGAACAGCGAATCCTGCGATTAGCGCCCTACACACGGGTATCCAGCAATTCCGAAGATCAGCTTCACTCTTTCGCAGCGCAGGTCAAGCATTATACAGAATACGTTGCAGAACATCCCGAATACGAGCTGGTAGACATTTATGCCGATGAAGGCATCACCGGCACACGCATGGACAAGCGGGATGATTTCAACCGCTTGATTCGGGACTGTAAGAAAGGAAAAATTGACCGCATCATTACAAAAAGCGTCTCCCGATTCGCCCGAAACACCGCCGAATTTTTAGCGGCAACAAGAGCGTTAAAGGAAATGGGCGTCAGCATCTACTTCGAGGAGCAGGGCATCGATACTGCCACCATTGACCTCGAACTGATGATGACCTTCCCCGGCATCGCCGCACAGCGGGAATCGGAAACCATATCCGAGAATATGCGGTGGAGCTATCAAAAAAGAATGGAATCCGGCGATTTCAACTGCTGCCGAGCCGCCTATGGGTACGACCTCATAGACGGCGAGCTTCAAATCAATGAAGCGGAGGCGCAGGTTGTGCGCCGGATTTTTCATCTCTACCTGCAGGGCTGCGGCAAGCAAGCCATTGCCAACCAGCTCAATGCGGACGGAGTGCCGAAACGGTACGGTCAGAAAACATGGCATCTCTTCACCGTTGACTATATCCTCAACAACGAGAGGTATATGGGTGACTGCCTGCTCCAAAAGAGCTACACCACCGAAAGCCTGCCCTTTACCAAAAAGAGAAACCGAGGCGAAAAGGCACAGTATTATGTGAAAAACAGCAATCCCGCCATCGTCAGCAGAGAAACCTATGAGGCGGCGCAGGAACTGCAAAAAAGCAAATCGAAAGGCAATCATGTCCCGAAAAACCGTTACCCATTCAGCGGTATGCTGAAATGCCCGGTCTGCGGTCACAATTACCGCAGGCAGGTAGTGAACGGAACAGCATATTGGCTCTGCTCATACAAAGCGGCGGGCAGAACAGAGTGCGCCGGTGACAGAGTCCGGGAGGACGCCGTGATGTCCGCGTTCATACAGATGAGCGATAAGCTCGCGCAAAACCGAGAAGAACTGCTGGGCGATTTAATCAGGCAGCTTGAAAAGCTGCAGAGCCGAACCAGTACAAGCGGCGAACAGGTGTATCAGCTCAATCGCCAAATCGCTGATGTCAATGCGCAGAGCCTTGTGGTTGCCCAGCTTTACAAAAACGGCATTCTCAATCATGCCGAGTATGCCTCCAGATCAGGCGAGCTTGACCGGAAGGTCAGTGAACTCCGGTCAGAGCGCCGCCGCATCTTGACAGAGGATGAGGATGACGAAATCATCGAGTCTCTGAAAGAATTAAACGAAACCATTGCCGAATACGTTCCAACGGACAGCTTCGACACGGACTTGTTCGGACAAATCGTGGAGAGTATTACCGTAATCGGCAGGAATACGCTGCGCTTCTGCCTCGCCGGCGGACTGACGCTCACCGAGAAAATTGAGGAAAGGAGCGCATGATATGAAAATACGAAACATTCCCTTCGGCTATACAATGGAGAACGGCAAAATCATCTTTCACCCAACCGAAAGCCAAGCGGTTCAAGATATATTTTCCGATTATTTGGACGGGCAATCCCTATTGAAGATCGCACAAAGGCTTAATGAACGACAAGTGGAATATCTGTCCGGAACAACAGGATGGAACAAAGCCCGTCTGAAACGCATCATTGAGGATAAACGCTACATCGGCAGCGACAGTTATCCTCCTATTATAGAGCAAAGCGTATATGACAAAGCGCAGGCAATCAGAGCCTCCCGAAACACACAGAAAGCCCTCGACCGCACAGCAGATATTTTCAAGCTGCAGCTTCCGGTTCTCTGTGAGAAATGCGGAGAACCGATGCAGCGCAAGCATGACAGCCGCACCACTTACCAAGAAAAATGGGTATGCAAAAGCTGCGATGAAGTTATTAAAATCTCAGACGATGCGTTGCTCTCGGCAATCACCGAATGCATCAACTATCTCATTGTCAAACCAAACATTCTGCGAGGTGATCCAACACCGACTGAGTTGCCCGTAGAAGTCATCCGATTAAAGAATGAAATCGGTCGGATGCTTGACAGTCCGACCATTGAGAAAGAACTGCTGAAAAACAGAATGTTTGAATACGCTTCGCTGGTGTATGAAACTTTAGACATCACCCAGCGTATCACAGAGATGATAAGAGAGACCTTGCAAAGAACAAGGTCTCTCTCTTGCTATAACGGAGAATTAACGGCGAAAATAGCCACCGCCATTACACTCCATGCCGACAAAACGGTCAGTCTCACCCTTAAAAACGGTCAGCAGATCAGAAAGGAGAAAAACGATGCAACAGACAGCACCCATATTGCAAAAGAGAGTGCGCACCATCGCTCCGACTATACAGCCGGTGAATGCGCACAGCACACAAAGCATTACCAAACGGGTAGCCGCTTACTGCCGAGTGTCCACCAAGCAGGACGAACAGCTTAACAGTTATGAAAATCAGGTGAACCACTACACAGAACGGATTCACAGAGAACCCGGCTGGAAGTTGGTAGGCATTTACGCTGACAAGGGTATCACCGGCACCAGTATGAAAAAGCGCGATGAATTTAACAAGCTAATACGCCAATGCAAACGAGGCCGGATAGATATGATTATCGTTAAATCCATCAGCCGCTTTGCCCGAAACACCCTTGACTGCATCAAGATCACCCGAATGCTGCGGGAAATCAAGGTGGATGTGTACTTTGAAGAACAAAATTTGCACAGCATCGATCCAGCCTCGGAATTTTACATCTCCATATATGGCTCTATCGCACAGAGCGAATCCGAAAACATCAGCCACAATGTCGCGTGGGGCAGGGCGCAAAGCGCAAAGGAAGGCAATGTGTCCTTCGCTTATAAATCCTTCCTCGGATACCGTCAGGGTGCAGACGGAAAGCCGGAAATTGATCCCGCACAGGCGATAACGGTACGGCGAATCTATACGGAATTTCTCTCCGGCAACAGCCTGCAACAGATTGCCGATGGACTGACTGCAGACAGTATTCCCACGCCGATG
The DNA here is from genome assembly GCA_902492505.1 of uncultured Eubacteriales bacterium. GTDB lineage: Bacteria > Bacillota > Clostridia > Oscillospirales > QAKW01 > RGIG9041. The sequence continues at coordinate 13,340 of CABULU010000027.1, read as the reverse complement.
GGAAAGGTCGTATGGCAGCCCGGAGTGATACAGTCTATCCTTTCCAACGTAAAATACAAGGGTGACGCTCTGCTGGGCAAAACCTATGTCGTGGACTGTATCAGCAAAAAGGTGCGTATCAACGGCGGTGAACGGCCGCAGTATTATGTAGAGAACAATCATCCGGCAATCATCGATGCCGACACCTTTGCACAGGTACAGGAGGAACTGGCAAGGCGAGCCTCGAAACGTAAGGTCAAGCAGATTGGCACGACAACCGAGCAAGGCAAATACTGCGGAAAGTACGCGCTCACCGAACTGCTTGTCTGCGGAGAATGCGGAACGCCATACCGCCGGTGCACTTGGACGGCAGGTGGTCAAAAGAGAATTGTATGGCGCTGCATCAACCGCCTTGACTACGGCAAAAAATACTGTCACCACTCACCGACCATAGAAGAATCCCCCTTGCAAAAAGCGATTATGAATGCCATATTAAAAACAGCAAAAAGCAATCCCGATATTCTGCAAACATTGAAAATGCATATCCAAATAGGGCTTGGCGCTGAAGCTGGTGAGGACGAAAGCGTTAATATTCAAATCCGCATCGCACAAATCGATAAGGAATTTGGTGACATCCTGAACACCGTAACTGCCGAAAATCCCGAAAGCCTGCTCACTGATCCCCGTATTGAAGCGCTGATGACTGAAAAGAGGACGCTTGAAAACAGGCTGACAGAATATATATCCGCTGAACAGCATCGCAAAAGTACCAAGTCACGGTTGGAACAGATTTTTACCATCCTTGATGGTATGAAGAACCACCCGCTGACCTTCGACAATGAGATTATCCGAAAAATCCTGCAATGCGTCATCGTCGAATCCAAGGATAGAATCAAGGTGGTTTTCATCGGCGGGCTTGAAGTGGAAACCGAGGTGGAACAGTGATGGCAGTATAGCCAAAACAGTTTGTTCCACTGCTTAAACATCCTAAAACGCCATTGAAATATGTCTCTAAAGACCTAAATTCAATGGCGTTTTGGTATTTATGGAATCGATTGTGTCCCTTGAAAAGAATTGAGAAGCAGATTATAATATAGAATAGAATACTCATGTGAGAAAGATAGGTTAAAGTTAATGAATCATAAAATAGATGCCGTCATGATTGACACCTCAATATATCATAAAAATCAATGTGATTTTGAGGGCATTACAAAATCGATTATTCCCATGTTGCTTCAACTATTGGAAGCAAATAATATTACATTGCTTACGCATCCTGTTCTTGAATCAGAAATTAAGAAACACATTGGTGAATCTGAATTAGTAAGTAGAATTGGAAATTTTCAAACTTCTTTATGCAGGAGACACATATAAACAGTTATTGGATTATGATAACGCAAAAAAATGCTGGGAGCGAGCATATCAGTTAGATAAAAACTTAATTGATTCACAGTATTCATTAGCTTGTTATTATATTGAAAATCGCTTGCCTGAACAAGCGGAGAAAGCTTTAAATGAGATCATAGCTTGGAATAACGAAAGGGGATATGAGATAGAAAACCGATGGGCAGAAAGTGAATTGAAAAAAATCAAGCAAGCTGAAAATAATGAATAATATCCTTTACAAGAGTTCAAATCCCACCAGCGAAATCGCAAAAATATCTTTTTTATAGTCCTTAGACATATCAAGACGTCACTTTTGATAAAAAAGTGGAGAGGAGAAAATCCCTGTTTATAGGGATTTTCTCCTTTTTATGCCCATTTTCCGGCTTCGGAGACGCGTTTGGGGCGGTTCCCACCCGTAGCCTTACCCCTTGCCTCTACACGAAATACTTCGTTTTGCACCTGATGCACCCGTGCCGGTGATGGTTGGCGACTTACACCCGTCCCATATATCCGAAAGGTAGAAAATCGGCTCATAAAACCGACTATTTCCACGCTTTCGGAATTGTGGTAGAATAGAAATAACGGTACTAAACAGGAAGTTGTGGAGGTACAAATGAATTGGATAGATGAGGTATATGTAAAATTAAAGAAAAAAATCAAGACCTATTTTCTAAAAACTCAGAATACATGCAGGACTTAATTATGCTGTTTGAAGCTCAAAGCCATCGGGTCATGGCACTATGGGCATTTGAGTTTGCATACGAATCTATTACAAAGCTCGAGAAAAAATATCCGGAAGAAAAACGCCCACGAGAGGCGCTGGAAGCAGTCAAAGACTGGGCTTTTGGAAAAATCAAAATGCGATTAGCCCAACGAAAAATATTAGATTGTCATGCATTTGCGAAAGAAATTGAAGATAAAGAAGATATTGCAATTTGCCATTCCATAGGACAGGCCTGTGCAGTAGTGCATACTGCTGGACATGCAATAGGTTATCCGATATATGACCTTACTGCGATTATATATAGATATGGGATTGAAAATTGCAAAGACGCAGTAGAGCAACGAAAACAGGAATATATCGAAAGGGTAATATATTGGAACGAACATCTATGTGATTATAAAGGCACATGGGCGGATTTTATGCTCAAATAAAATTTCCATTTGCTGACCTTATAGCATAGAATGACAAATGGCCATTTATCGAGCAGACAAGGAGGCGGCGCATGGAATTATCCGTACCCGAACGATTAAAAGACTTAGCTGACATGATAGTATAATCCGTCCCCAAAGGCATACGCTTATGCTATCTGTAAGCGTAAGCTTCGAGATGGACTATATGTTTATTATATTGGGAGCCTTACAGTCGGTGAGTTTGGCTGGACTATCGCTCCAGTCTTGCGGGTGGCGCGCAGTGACCGGCTGATCATATTCAGTGGTTGAGCAGGGCAAAAAACACTACCGCACACTCTTTAATCAACCTTATTTATCTTCGTCGATTTTAAGCAAATCAGAAACGGTATAATTTAAAAATGACGCAATTTTCTGAATTGTGCTGAGTCTGGGGTCGGTGTTTTCTCGTTCGATAAGACTCAATGTCTCTTTGCTTATTCCGCACCTTGCCGCAAACTCCTCCTGATTCAGTTTCATTTGCTTTCTTGCTTTTTTCGATTTTCTGGATAATATTCTTAATTCAGGCATACTTAATCTCCTTTATTAAATTATACCTGAACCCTTTAAAACAGGAAACGTATTATATTACGTAATTTTACATTTTTGACGTTTATTTACATTTTTGCGCATAATAAATGCACCGCTTTAAAAGCGGTGCATTTACAATTCAAATAACAGGCAGCTATTTTTCATTCGAGCTGTCGCTCAGCAGGTAATCAACAGAAACATTATAGTATCTGGACAGCATGACAAGCTTGCTTTCGGGCAGCTTTAGTTTATTAAGCTCAAACGCTGCATACAGCGGTTTTGGATAACTAATAATATCTGCAATATCGTTTTGTGTCTTCTTGTATAGTTTTCTGAGTTTCTGTGCGTTATTCATCGGTTACCTGCCTATTAATTTTTTATTATTTTCATAATACCATAATTGGGAAAATATGTCAACAAAATATAACAAATTAATTTACCTCTCCCAAAAGTCCCCCGTCAGACACGCGCAATACCTTAACAGCAGCAACGGTGTTGCATAAATCCGCTTTTCCGGCAAACTCAACATGAATATAATTTTCGGTAAAGCCGCTGCATACGCCGGTTTCGCAGCGTTCTGTCAGAACATAAACCGTTTTATTGACAAACCGAGACATAAATTCCATACGGTTTTTCCTTTCGATTTCACACAGCACCCTTTCACGCTGCTGTTTGACCGATTTCGAAATCTGATTTTCCATCTGCGCAGCTTTTGTTCCGCTGCGCTTTGAGTACGGAAAAATATGTATCCTTGCAAAACCTATTTCATCTATAAAGTCACAGCTTTGCTTAAAATCCTCATCGGTCTCGCCGGGAAAACCGACAATAACATCGGTCGTCACCGCGCAGTCTTTAAAGTATTCACGCAAAAGCCCGACAGCGTGCGCGTATTGCCGGGCACTGTATCTCCTGTTCATAGCTTTCAGCGTTTTGTCACAGCCGCTTTGCAAAGACAGGTGAAACGACGGGCAGAGTACATCCACTTTTGATATTCTGTCAACAAAAGCAGGCGTTATCACCGTAGGCTCAAGCGAGCCCAAACGAATACGCCGCACGCCCTCAACATTTGCCACCGATTCAATCACGTCGGCAAGAGTTACGCCTTCCAAATCGACACCGTAAGACGAAAGGTGAATACCGGTCAGTACAATTTCCTTATAGCCCGCCTCAGCAACCGCCGTTGCCTCTGCCACCACCTGCTCGGGCGGTTTTGACAATATTTTTCCTCTGGCAAACGGAATAAGACAGTAGCTGCAAAAGTTGCGGCAGCCGTCTTCAATTTTTAATATGGCGCGGGTTTTCTCCGAAAAGCCCGATATCTTTTCATCAGCAATATCAGAGGACGACTGCACATCCACGATTTGCCTGCCGGTTTTGAGATACTCATTAACATAGTAAAGTATATCTGCACGGTTTCTTGTTCCCAGCACTATACAGACACCCGGGATTGCCGCAGCCTGCTCCGGAGAGACCTGAGAAAAACAGCCGCAGACTGCAATAACAGCGCCCGGGTGTGCGCGCATGACTCTCGAAATCATATTCCTGCTTTTCTTATCCGAAATCTGCGTAACAGTGCAGGTATTTATTATATAAACATCGGCTTGCTCGTCAAAACCGACAACAGTATGACCTGCGGACACAAACTTTTCGCTCATCATCTGCGTATCATACTGATTGACCTTACAACCAAGCGTATAAAAAGCTGCTTTCAATTTTAAAACTCCGTAAATTCTTTTTATAAATATTACAATATTTGCGGATATTATTCAAGACAAAAAACAAAAAAGATAGTAAAAAAGTGTTGACTTTTCATAGGTGTTCTGTTATACTATCGAATGTTGATAAAATCAATGCGAGAGTGGCGGAACTGGCAGACGCGCACGTTTGAGGGGCGTGTGGTTTACACCGTACGGGTTCAAGTCCCGTCTTTCGCACCAAAGATTAATTTCTATGAAAAATACAGAGGCATTTGCCTCTGTATTTTTTTATTTTTCATCTGTTATTTGATGCCTGTCATATCCGTATTCCTTCATGGAAAGCGCGCCGTCTTTATAAACAAGAGTTGTAACAGACGCATTTGTCACCCACGGTATATCGGCAAATTCTACGCCGTCTCTCTCAAAAAACAAAGCGCACAGCGAGCGGATTGCCCCCGCATGTGAAGCGACGCAAACTGTCTGCCCCACATGTTTTTCTGCAATTTCGAGTATACATTCATGCATACGCACCTGCACCTCTTTAGGGCTTTCACCTCCCGGGATATGCAAGTCTATGTCCCGCGCCCACATTTGAAAAGCGTCGGGATAGAGCCGCCGCCTGTCCTCCTCTTTAAGACCTTCCCACTCTCCGCCGTCAATTTCTCGGAGACGCTTATCCTTTACAACATCAAGTCCGTGTAGTCTTGCCGTCTCGCACGCCGTACAATAAGCACGTGACAAATCGCTTGAATACACCGCGCTTATATTTCTGTCCTTCAGGTATAGAGCGGTGATTTTCGCCTGATTTAAGCCCCTTTCGGTCAGCGGCGCGTCGGTATTGCCCGCAAAGATTTTATTTATATTCGCCTCGCTCTCGCCATGACGCAAAAGCAATATTACTGTTTCATCCTGCATTTTCGCCTCCGCAAAATTATGTTTCAATCGAAAAATATCATTTCAAAAAGCGATACGGCAAACAGCCAGTGCATGTCGCGCGTCGGATGATTTATCCCGTTTGCAAGCAGCGCCGTCATATCCGCACCTGAATTTGACAGCTGCTCCCACCTGCCATAGCAGTCGCATACAAACGCACCTTCTTGCCGCGCGGCGCGGCGCGCCGCATCATAGAACATTCCGAGTATGCCATCCTGCTGGCAAGCCTTTGTTTTTTCAGCGCATTCTATTTGAACAGGCTGTTTAATTTTGGGACTTACATATTCATTCATACCGTTTGTACTCATAAAAATAACCTCTGTCCCCGCTTTTTTCAAACGGCTGAACATATCCCTCATATTTTCTTCATAATCCTTGACATCTCTTCCTACACAGTCATTCAGCCCAAAAGCCACAACCGTAAGGTCGGGGCTGTATTTCAGCACGTCACGCTCAATTCTCTTTAAGCCGCCTGCGGCGCTGTCCCCGCTGATTCCGGCATTTATTACATTGACATATACTTTAGGGAAAAAGGTATTAATTAGCTTTTTGAGCTTATTTGAATAGGCATTTTCAACGTCATACACCGTATCAAAGCTCTTTTCGCCTGTCTCCACCAGTTCAAAGCACCCTTGCGTCACGCTGTCGCCCAAAAACGCTATCGTCACCTGCGCATTGCCGCTAAGCGATGACTGTTTTGCACTGATTTTTTCCACAACCGATTTTATCATAGCCGCACTCCTCCGTATATTTTATTTTACAATGCTGTATTATAATACTTTCATTATTTATTGTCAATTAAATCACTGTTGACAACGGTTTTTCTGTTTGCTATAATTGTTGCGTATGCAACAGTTGCAAGCGCAACAATTGCGGATAAATATACTGCACGGGGGAATATAAAACCATGAAATCATTAATGCGGCACATAAATATTATAGCACGGTGCGCCGGCATGTACCGCGCCGACAGGCTGGGTGACAGTGAGCTTGGTGCCGTGCATCAAAGCTACGTTCTGGCGATATGCAAGCACCCCGGAATATCGCAGGACGAGCTGGCACGGCACATCTGCATTAACAAAAGCAACGTGACACGGAAAATAACATATCTTGAAGAGCACGGATACGTCACGCGCGTGCAAAGCGACAGCGACAAGCGCATAACGCTTGTCTACCCCACAAAGAAAATGCAAAACGTGCTGCCGCAGGTGCGCGCTGCAACCGACGAATGCAACGAGTATATGACACAAGGATTTACAAAAGAGGAACTGCTGCAATTCGGCAAGCTTTTGGAACGTGTATCAGAGCGCGCAAAAAGCTATATGGAAACAAGGGGGAACGATAAACCGTGAAATTTACTTTAAAGTACCTGAAGCCCTTTTACGCCGCAATGGCGCTCGGACTTTCCATTAAGATACTGGGCACGGTGGTGGAGCTTGCCCTGCCATACATACTGACGCACATTTTAAAAAATGTTGTCGCCGCGCAAAATCTGCGGCTTATACTTATCTGGGGCGGCGTTATGATTGTGTGCGCGCTGGGCGCATGTGTGTGCAACATCACCGCAAACAGAATGGCGGCGCGGGTAGCGCGCAATTTCTCCGAAAATATCCGCCGCGACCTGTTCGACCGCACAATGCGCCTGAGCGCGGCACAGACGGATAAATTCACAATTCCGTCGCTTGAGTCGCGAATTACAACAGATACGTACAATATACATAATTTTGTAAGCATGATGCAGCGAATGGGCGTGCGCGCGCCGATACTTCTTATCGGCGGAATAGCGATAACGCTCATTATGGACAGCTATCTTGCGCTGACCATGATTGCACTTTTGCCTTTGCTGTTTGTAACAGTTATGTTTATATCGAAAAAAGGCGTTCCGCTTTACACAAAGGTGCAAAAATCGGTTGACCGCATGATTCGCGTCGTGAGAGAGGACGCGCAGGGCATCCGCGTCATCAAGGCGCTGTCAAAATCGGAGTACGAGCACAGGCGCTACGACAAGGTAAACCGCGCGCTTGTATCGGACGAAAAGCGGGCGGGAATTACGATGGGACTTGCAAACCCCGTCATGACTTTTTTTATGAACGCGGGCATTGTCGCCGTTGTCGCAATGAGCGCCACGCGCGTGGCAAACCATCAGTCCGACCCGGAGACGGTAATCGCATTCATGCAGTATTTCACGCTTATTTCGATGGCGATGATGTCGGTCACACGCATTTTCATGATGTATACCAAAAGCTCCGCATCTGCGCGGCGTATCGCGGAAGTCATAGAGACAGAGCAGGATTTGACTGTCAAAAGTCAGGATGATTTTCCGCCGGTCAATACAGACGCACATATAAAATTTGACAATGTCCGTTTTTCCTACGCCGGCGGACAGGACGATTTAAGCGGTATCAGCTTTGAGGTAAAACGCGGCGGGTCAACGGGCATCATCGGCGCCACGGGCAGCGGAAAAACAACGCTCATAAGCCTTTTGATGCGCTTTTACGACGTGCAGGGCGGCGCCGTTTATATAAACGGCAGGGATATTCGCACCTATCCTCACAAGCTGTTTCATGAAATGTTCGGCGTTGCGATGCAAAGCGACTTTATCTACTCCGCCACCATTGAGGAAAATATCCGCTTCGGCAGGGATTTAAGCCGTGAGCAGATTGTAAACGCCGCAAAAATTGCGCAGGCACACGACTTTATCAGCGCTTTTGACGACGGTTACGAGCACATGCTGTCGCAAAAGGGCACAAACGTATCGGGCGGTCAGCGCCAGCGCATACTGATTGCGCGCGCAGTCGCCGCAAACCCGCAGATACTGGTGCTGGATGACAGCTCATCCGCGCTTGACTACAAGACGGACGCCGGCCTGCGCCGCGCACTGTCCGAAAGCATGAGCGACTCGACAATAATTACTGTTGCTCAGCGCGTAAGCTCGGTCAAAAACTGCGACGTTATACTTGTTCTTGACGAGGGCAGAATAATCGGTCACGGAACGCATGAGCAGCTTTTAGAGCAGTGCGGGGAATACAGAGAAATAAGCCAGTCACAGATGGGAGGGGATTTCGTTGAGTAAGTTTGAAAGAAGCACGCCGTCGGGACGAAAGTTACAGAGCGGCCCAAATCAAAAGCTGGACCGCAAAACGGCGCGGGGAGTAATGCTGCGCCTGGGCGGATATGTGCTCCGCCACTGGCCGCTGTTTTTGCTGGCGATTGTGCTCACGCTTGTGTCCAACCAGCTTTCGCTGCTCGGTCCTAAATTTTCGGGCGATGCGATTGACGCAATATCGGCGGCGGGCGGCGTAAAATTCAACTTGGTGTGGCCGAATGTTATTAAAATGGCAGTCTGCTACGGACTGTCGGCGGTGACGTCATATCTTTTGGCGGTTACAATGATTCATCTCAGCCAAAAAGTCGTTTACACCATGCGCCGCCAGCTCTTTGAAAAGCTCACCTCCCTTCCCGTCGGATATTTCGACACGCACGCCACAGGCGACATCATAAGCCGCATTTCCTACGATATCGACACCGTAAACGCTTCACTGTCACAGGATATCGTGCAGGTCATGACAAGTATTTACACCGTTTTAGGCTCGCTGATATTTATGTGGAATATTTCAAAACCGCTGATACTCATATTTGCCGTCACGGTGCCCGCGTCGATACTTTTTACGCGGTACAGGTCAAAGAGAGTTCGCCCGCTGTTCAGCAAGCGCTCGTACAAGCTGGGCGAGCTTAACGGATATGCCGAAGAAATGCTGTCGGGCGGCAAGACAATACGCGCCTACTGCCGCGAGGATGAGATAGGCTCGGCGTTCGGCAAGAGAAACACGGAAACCATGGATGCGTATTACAACGCCGAGTATTACGGCGCAACTCTCGGTCCCTCGGTAAACTTTATAAACAACATGTCCATATCGCTTGTGACGATTTTCGGCGGCATACTGTTTATGTACTCGCAGAGCGGCGCTTTCAAGGCAGGCTCGATGTTTTTCATAACTCTGGGCGGTGTCGCACAGTTTGTGCAGTATTCAAGAAAGTTTGCCGGACCTATAAACGAATTTGCAAACATTATTAACGAGTTCCAGTCCGCCTTTTCCGCGGCGGCGCGCGTGTTCAGAATTATTGACGAAAGCCCCGAAAGCGGGGATATCGAGGGCGCTGTCGAGCTGAAAAATGCGTCCGGCAGAGTGGATATCGAAAACGTAAGTTTCGGCTACACGCCGTCAAGGCAGATTTTACACGACATTTCCGTTCATGCCCAACCCGGCAAGACAATCGCCATTGTCGGACCGACAGGCGCGGGAAAGACGACGATAATCAACCTGCTCATGCGCTTTTACGACCCCGTGGAGGGTAAAATACGCGTGGACGGCAGCGAAAACCGCGAAATTACGCGCAGCTCGCTGCGGCGCGCATACACCATGATGCTTCAGGACACCTGGCTTTTCCACGGCACGATTTACGAAAACATAATTTACGGCAAAGAAGACGCAACGCCGGATGAGGTACATGAGGCGGCAAAAGCGGCACGCATCAGCTCGTACATTGAACGTCTGCCCGACGGTTACGACACCGTGCTGTCGGACGACGGCACGAATATTTCAAAAGGTCAGCGCCAGCTTATCACCATTGCGCGCGCCATGCTTTCAAAATCAACCATGCTGATACTGGACGAGGCGACATCCAACGTCGATTCGCGCACCGAAATCAAAATTCAGCAGGCTATGGCAAAGCTGATGGAGGGCAGAACCTGCTTTGTAATAGCGCATCGGCTGTCAACCATTCAAAACGCCGACCTCATTCTTGTTTTGCAAAACGGCAAAATCACCGAGAGCGGAAATCATGAACAGCTAATGAAAAAAGGCGGATTTTACAGCACACTTTACAACTCACAGTTCGTATAAAAAATAAAACCGCGGATATTTATTTAGATATCCGCGGTTTTTTATATACAATCGGCATAAAATAAACAGCGTAAATATTATTTTGAACGGAGCGGTAATATGAAAACGCTGTTTTACGGCGGCAAGATACTGACAATGGATATCCCGCTGTACACCGACGCCGTTTTGGTTGAAGACGGCAAAATTACGGCAGTCGGCAGACGTGAGGAGCTGACAAAACAGGCTCCCGACACAGTCATTGACCTTGACGGAAAAACCATGCTGCCCGCGTTTATCGACGCGCACAGTCATTTTTTTCAGACGGCTGCCTCGCTTTTGCAGGCTCCACTGCTTGGAGTCAAGTCTGTAAAAGACATGCAGATACGAATTGACGATTATATTGCGGCAAACGGCGTAAAGCCGGGCGACTGGATTATATCGCGGGACTTTGACCCGTCGCTTATGCCCGACGGCAAAAATCCGCCGCTTTCGGACCTTGACCGGCTTGCGCCGCAAAATCCGCTTGTCATTCACCACAAATCGGGCCACATGGGGCTTTTTAACTCCGAAGCGCTCAGACTGCTGGGCGCCGCCGAAAGCCTGAAAACAGCGCCGTGGCAGGGAAACGGGAAAATCGGTACGGAAAACGGAAAACTTACCGGCTACATGGAGGAAAACGCATTTTTTTATCACCTGAAAAAGCTGCCGCCCCAAAACAGCGACGACATGCTCGGCGCTTTTGAGCGGGCGCAGCAAAAGTATCTATCGTACGGCATAGCAAGTATTCAGGAGGGCATGTTCACATCTCAGATGCTGCCGTTTTACAAAACGCTGCTCAAAAGCAAAGTCTTAAAAACGGATATTACGGCGTACTGCGAACCGTCGGTTTACGGCACTATCAAAGGCGAGCTTGAAGGGCTTAACAGCCGCTTTCATATCGGCGGCATGAAAATATTCTTAGACGGTTCTCCGCAGGGAAAAACGGCATGGATGCGCACGCCGTATATCGGCGATGAAAAAACCGGCTACCGCGGCTACGGCACCATGACCGACAATGAGGTGCTGACCGCAATGGAATTATCCGCAAAGGAGGGCTGCCAGCTGCTTGCACACTGCAACGGCGACGCGGCGGCAGAGCAGTTTTTGAACTGTCTTGAAACGGCGGTTGAAAAGTACCCCATAATCCGCACGCTGCGCCCTGTTATAATCCATGCGCAGCTCATAGATGCCGACCAGCTTGAAAGAGCAAAAAGGCTGTCCGCCATGGTCTCGTTTTTTTCGGCGCATGTTTATTATTGGGGAGACGTGCATATAAAAAACTTTTCCTTGGAGCGCGCCGCAAAAATCAGCCCTGCGGCAACGGCGCTTGAACACGGCGTTAAATTTACGATGCACCAGGACGCACCCGTCATTGAGCCGGACATGATAGAGACAATATGGTGCGCAAACTCCCGCATAACAAAAACGGGTCAGCCGCTGGGGCGGCAGGAGCGGATTTCGGTATACAACGCCGTGCGCGCGGTCACGGTAAATGCGGCGTACCAATATTCAAAGGAAAATACTCACGGCACAATATCAGCCGGCAAACAGGCGGATTTTACGGTGCTTGACCGAAACCCGCTGCAAACTCCCGCACAGCGTATGCGGGATATAACCGTTTTGCAGGTCTACAAAGACGGTGAATGTGTGTTTTCTAAAAAATAAAAATTGCAGCCTTAACGCTTCACCGCCCTTTCCGATACCGACCGGGCGGAACGCCGTAACACTCACGAAACACTTTTGTAAAGGCTTTGCTGTTTGCAAACCCGCTGCGCGAAGCTATTGCCCAAACAGATAAGTCCGTATTCATCAGCTCGCCGTACGCATGTTCAAGACGCAGATTGTTCAGATAAGTCTTAAAATTCACCTGCGCATACTTACGAAACATTTTTGAAAGATATGTAACGGAATAGCCGAAAATGCCCGAAAGACCTTCAAGAGTTATTTCGCAGGTGCAATTGGCCTTCATATAATCGATAATTTCAGACATGCGCCCGGACATCCGACTCGCCCGCTCGTCCTGCGTCCGGCTGTACTTGCTGACAAGAAGATAAATCAAACGGTAAAACAGGCTCTGAACCATAAGCTCATGGCCTGTTTCTTTTTTATTATAGCTCTCAGACATATCCGAGATTAACCTCATAACCTCGCTGTCGTAAATACTTCTGTCATGAGAAAAGGAGATAATTTCACCGCCGGTATTGCATTTTCCAAATCTTAACGGAGAAATCTGAAGCACAGCCGCGCGGCTGAAAGCAGACAAGTTTACAGAGTGAATTTCATTTGAATTTACAAGCATAAATTCGCCCGCACTCAGCAAAACATTTTTATTGTCAATACAGAATTCAATACAGCCCTCAAGCAGCGCAAATATCTCAACAAAGCTGTGAACATGCTCTTGTGCGCAATAACTTTTGTCCTCGCTGTCGATAATAAACATTTTAAAGGATATATTCTCACTTAGCATCGGCATCTCATGTGCATTTTCCATTTACGGCGCCATCTCTATTCTGATAATAGGTTATGTATATTTTAATATAACCGAATTCCGATTTCAATGGATTATAGTAATCATATCCAAAAACTCAATATCCGATTACAACATCGGATTTGCCGACGTTAAGATTTCCGTTTTGCACAAAAAACACGGCGAACCAAAAGTTCGCCGCGACGTGGCGCGCCCGACTGGATTCGAACCAGCGGCCTTCAGAGTCGGAGTCTGA